>CAZHUZ010000013.1:4344-22339 GCA_964535835.1 uncultured Candidatus Saccharibacteria bacterium
ATAAAGAAACAAGCGTTGTCTACGATCAGCACGGCAATCCCATTACGGTTGATAGTGCGCGTTTTAGCGAAGCTGTTAAATCGGCAAAAGGTGAGACCGAAACAACAAGTACAGGTGAGTCTGCAGATAACCACTCGCATCAAATGGTATATATGACACGTCCACATGAGCCGATCAAACCGCCCATATCTGATGAAGTACGCGCCAAACATGATGAATCAAAAAAACGTTTTCCATATCTCAATCTAAGTGAAGGCGAGTATGTCATTAGTTTTGTAAAACGACATCAGATCGGTGTATTGCAGATATGGGCAGTTGTGACGACGGCAATATTAGCTCTGATTGCCGGTATCTTCATCATTATGGGTAACGGGGGGGCTACTACCGGTCAGACGATTGCACCTGAGAGCACACCGTGGTTAGCCATGATCTTGCTAGTTCTTATTGTCCTGGTATTTTTGGGCGGTATAGCTGCCACTAGTATTTACGATGGAAATAAGTTCTTTCTAACAAATGAGAGTGTTACGCAACATATACAGATGAGTTTATTTGCAAAAAAAGAGCAAACCATCAGCCTCATCAATATAGAAGATACAAGTTTTCGCCAAAGCGGGATTATGCAAACACTCCTCAACTATGGGTCACTACGATTGTCGACACAAGGTGATGAGACAACCTATCGGTTTAACTATGTTGCAGATCCAGGCAAGCAAGTCGCATTACTCAACAATGCTATTGAAGCGTTCAAAAATGGACGTCCGATTGATGGCTAATATAAATCAGTGAATCGATTTTTTGACGTAGTCTGCTTCGGACTCTAAAGTAGCACGGAGTGTATAGCTCTGACAGTTGTTACCATCGCAATTGGTCGGGTCGTAACGATAGTTCGATCCCTGGGCGCCTAATTTTACTCCATTTGGATCAACAAATAGTGCCGGGTCCATGCTCTTTAGATTATCTGCTGATAGCGTGCGAGGGTATGAGTTATTAGCGGGATGATAGACTTCTTCAAGGCTGTAATACATAGCATTTATAGCTGTTTTACGCTCTCGGTCTCTATCAACTTGTTCTATCTGATTTTTTTGCTGCAAAAATAATACACCTGTTGCCACACAGAGAGTAATAGCAACTAAAAGTTCGATGACAGTAAAGCCAGATTGTTTGTTTGATACGTTCATAGCTATAATTGTATCATCATAGAGAGTATAATTAAGGTATTGAGGAGGGCTGAGGCGCCACTCATAATGTGGTGAATACTGAGTTGCTCAAGAAGTGGGGTATATTGCATAAAATTTAGGAGGCTTATATGGCTGATAGGACAAAAAAGACTGATCATGATACGGCAGCGGCTGATGGGAAAAACAAGGCTCTTGGGCTAGCTGTCGAGCAGATAACCAAGCAATTTGGTGACGGCTCGATTATGAAGCTAGGCGAGACGCACAAAGTAGACGTTGAGCTTGTTCCTTCGGGAGCATTATCACTCGATCTTGCACTAGGTGGTGGCTATCCAAAAGGGCGAATTATAGAAATTTATGGTCCTGAGAGTTCGGGTAAAACAACATTGACTCTACATGCAATTGCAGAGATCCAGAAAAAGGGTGGTACGGCTGCGTTTATTGATGCTGAGCATGCGCTCGATCCAGCCTACGCAAAGCGGGTAGGTGTTGATACGGCAAACTTACTTGTTGCACAACCGGACAATGGTGAGCAAGCTTTAGAAATCGTCGAAACATTGGTGCGCAGCAATGCTGTCGACTTGATCGTCGTTGACTCAGTGGCTGCACTAGTGCCTCAAGCAGAGATTGATGGTGATATGGGCGACAGTCATATGGGGTTGCAAGCACGCCTCATGAGTCAAGCATTACGTAAGTTAACAGGCATTATAAACAAGAGCAAGGCAACCGTCATATTCATCAACCAGATTCGTATGAAAATTGGAGTTATGTTTGGCAATCCAGAAACGACGACTGGTGGCAATGCACTCAAATTTTATGCCTCAGCTCGACTTGATATCCGTCGGATTGGACAGATAAAAACTGGTGAAGATATCATCGGTAACCGCACCAAAGTTAAGGTCGTAAAAAACAAGATTGCGCCACCATTTCGTACTGCCGAGTTTGACATAATGTACAATGAGGGTATCTCACGTACGGGAGATGTGCTCGATCTCGCCGTCATCCATGGCATCGTTGGCAAAGCTGGAGCATGGTTTGACTATAAAGATGCAAAGATTGGACAAGGTCGTGAAGCTACCAAGATGTATCTCAAAGAGAATCCCAAAGTACTAGATGAAATTGAAAAAGCGGTTCGTAAGAAAGTAGCGGATACACAAGAATAAGTGATAGTTGATTTTGGATTTTATGATGGATCACAAAATCACTGATATATCAGTCCAGGCGCGTAACCCAAATCGGGTAAATATATCGATAGATGGAAAATATCGATTAAGCTTGCATATCCATCAGATAACTGAACTTGATATAAAAAACGGGGCGGAGGTGACCTCTGAGCAAATTGCTAAATGGGAAGAAGAAAGCCTCTTTGGCAAGCTTTATAGCAGAGCAACTGAGTATTGTTTGATGAGGCCTCATAGCGCCCAAGAAATACGAGATTATCTGTGGAGGAAGACACTTACTCGTAGAGTAAGTGTCAAAACGAAGAACGAAGAACGAAGAACGAAGATTATTGAAAAAGTAGGGGTTGGCAAAGAAATCGCCGATAAGGTATACGATCGGCTCGTCCAACGCGGCTATGTTGATGACAAACAGTTCGCGCGGTACTGGCTGGAAAATCGCAACCTGACCAAAGGCGCCAGTCGGCGCAAATTAATCATGGAGCTTCGGGGCAAGGGGGTAGAGCAGGATATAATTGAAAAATTGCTCCCATACTCTGCCCGCACTGACGAAGATGAGATACAAAAAATTATCTCTAAACGGGCAAAGCGATACGCTGATGATGATAAACTCATCCAATATCTGATTCGTCAAGGTTTTCAGTATGATGATGTTCGCTCGGCTGTCAATCAGTATCGGTCTGATCGGGCTGAGGGGACTGCGATCGAAATGGGTTAATAAAGCCAGTGGGTGATTCGGCGCTTTCTTTGGCAGGTTCTTGATTAATTGGAGTATCGACGACAATCTTGTCTCTCGTTATAGAAACGATTTGCGATCGATTAATGATATGAGAGGTTGATGAGAAGCGTTTTAGAAATGGTTGGCGAATGTATATTTGCTGAATAGCAAAGTTCTGTGGATCAAAACTAAAATCCGAAACAACACCCAGTTTGGTATTTAGTTGATCAAAGACAGTACAAGATAATAGTGAAAATCCATATCCGATTATTTCATTGAGACGGACTAATCCATCCAGCTCCATTATCTTTGTACTGCCATCAATAATAAATCCAAGCTCCCCTGCCTCGCGGATATCATCAGTGTGCAATACGGCGGGGTGATGATCTACTTGTGGCCCGCTTACGTAAAGGGCTGGTATCGAGAGGGATCGCGGATCAATAATACATTCGGTAGTTCGCGCTAGCTCAGTGCCGGTCTGTAGACTCATCACGGGAACGTTTTTTAGCTGCTCGGATAATAGAAGCATAATATTAGTGTAGCAAATTATGGTTATGATTTCCTGCGGATGCTATTGGCTGTCTTCGATAAAAGGATTGATACGACCACTAGGTAATGTAAGTGGATCGTCATTGCTTGTGCGTAGTTGGCGAACTTTGTCCATTGTTTTTTTGTCAAAGGAGGTTTTAGTATTTTTGAGAAGCTGTTGGTTGTAATACTCTTGATCGCTTGGTAGCTCAAAGACTTGTTGAATAGAATACACACAATAAATGAGCGTTGCCATCGCAAGTATAAATGAAATGATCTTGTAATTCTCGGCGATATGGTGGAGAAGCTGCGTCAATGGTTTAAGGGAAGATGAATCAATTTTCATAGTATGAATACCTCTAATTCTATGACAGGTCCTTGGACATTACTTGGATTTTTATCGATAGGCTGGAGAGTAATTCCGGTGAGCTGCATCTTTGTCAGATTTTGTTCGATCGACATGAGGAACTTGAGAAAGTTATTGTACGAGATATCGTTGCGCAATCGTACAACTACTTTTGTTTTTGGTGGCACATTAGCATTTGTTGTAGGTGCTGGCGCGGCACCTTGCGTAGGAGTAGCAATAACTTTTGATCCAGGAGTAGAGCCAAAATCATATCCGATAATCTCTACACCGGATTTTTGGGCATAAGCCGAAAGATCTTTGATAACTTGATCTTGGAATTTGTATTGTTTGGCGATGGAAACGATATCATTTGTTTTTGCCACGACATCGGCGTTTTCCTTCAAATTAGATTGCAAGCTCTTTAGGCCGACGAGCTCTTGTTGTGCCAACTCGGCGTCAGAATGGACGTGGTCAACCTCAGTTGCCTTTGCAGATAAAACTTCGTTTGCCTTAATTGAGATGAAGACAATACCTCCTACCAAAATGAGACATAGTGCTATGAGAAGATATTGTACGGTAATAGCACTGAATGCCGGTGTCTTTAGTTTCATTGGTTTTTCCTCGCTTGTTCAGCTAAGTAGGCTTTTTGATCAAGCGTTGTGATGATGACGGCAGTATATGGATAATCATTACTCATTGATTTATCGATAGTCTTGATCTTTGTATCCTTGAATATTATGCCTTGCTGAAATTTCGTTTTAGTAGCTACTGCGTCGTTTGGCGTTTTGACATTAATTGTGATAGAAATCGGTTGAGCGAGTTCTTTGGTGCGTAAACTGAGGTTGGTCAAGACGACGTTGGATGGTAAATTTTCGCTGAGAGTCATGATGAGATCACTGTAGACGATCTCATTGTCGAGGATTGATTTTGCGATTCGTAAATTTTTGCTAAAATCTTGTGCCTGCTTAGTAGTGTCAGCATATGCATTTCGTTGAGGTTCATAGATCGACAACTGTTGTTGATAGTGTTTTTTTTCTTCATCCAGCATGAAATAGCCTACTCCGTAACACGCGACTATCCCTCCAATTAAAAACATCAGAGTGATGACATATTTGCGTAGAATAACATTGCGCTTAGCGGCGGCGAGTTGAGCACGATGTTCTTGGCTGAGAAGATTAATCATAATTCCACCTCTTTTGGCTTTGTCGCCGCTAGGCCGATGACGGTTATGTAGCGTGGACGGAATTGTTTGGCGGGTTGGGGTAATGAACCAAAATCAAGTGCAAGCCAGGGGCTGGCAACACGTGCGGGCATGACGAGTTTGTCGGTGAAGTACTCACCTAGGCCAGGGATATCTGAGCCACTGCCCACAATGATAATTTGTTCGATTCTGGTTGATTGGTCTATTCGTTCATTGTAGTAACGAATAATTTTGTGAATCTCACCGACGATTTGCGACAGGGGCTCATCGACTGCGGCAAGGATTTTTTTCTGTTTGGCACCATATGATAGTCCGTGAAGGACTTTGATCTGATGGGCATTTTCGAGAGTAACGCCCATTTTCTCTGATATTGCGTAGGTCAAAGTGTTACTGCCCACTTGCACGCTGGCGTTGGCACGAATTCGTTCATTCAGAATTGCGAGATCAGTATCTGCTGCACCGATGTCGACAATCACTGTCGGCAAGTGACCTTGCTCGGTGAGTGTGATGAGACGAGCAACAGAATTTATGCTCGGTTGGATCACAAGTGGTGTGATACCGACTTGGTTGCAGGCTATCACGACATTTTCAATGATTACTTTTGGAGCGGCGGACATGAGAACCTCAATTGTCTCATCGGTCTCGGACAACACTTCGTAGGAGAGGTTGAGTTCTGATAGCGCGACAGGGATATACTGGCTCGCTTCGAGAGCGATAGCGTCATCAAGCTTTTTGATAGCGGCTTTTGGGAGTGATACGCTTCGGCTGTAGGTCAGGTTGGTTGGGATACTGATCACTGCTTGGTCGCTAGGTAATTTGCCGACTATGTTTTTTTCCTTTAAGTCTTTTAGGAGGGAAACGAGGTAATCTGGTGAGCCGGTGAGACTACTACGCAGTTTTGCCGGGTCAGCGTTAATTGAACCATAGCTGGTGACCGACCATTTCTCATTTGATAGAGACATGCATTTAATATAGGTATGACTGATATCGATACCGAGCAAAAGTCTATGCTGGAGAAAAAGTGTTTGTTGCATGCCCATCCTATTTGTAGTACTTACGCTTATTATAGCATTTATCATGTAAAAAACCCCTTCGTGGCAGGGGTTTTTTACGGTTACTCTTAAGAAAAGTTATGGTCGGTTAAGACTCTCTTTTTTACGGACTTCACCCTTGTCTTCGTTCCAGAAGTAGAGAGTGTAAGCACCACAGCTTGTGCCGCTACCAGATTCACACATGTACAAGTATTGCTCAGCTGTACCAACACCAAAGTCACCAGAGGCTGTAGGAGCAGCGGAAACTGCTTTCAAGCCAGTCTGTGTACTTTGTGGTGGCTGGAGCGCACCGGCGTCAATACCTTTAAAGTTTGGTACAGTGATGCCAGTTGCGAGAGGATACGTACCGTTGTCGTTGTAATAGACCTCAAGTTGCGTTGCAATAGCGTTAACGTCAGTTTGGCGCTGTGTGTCACGTGCACGTTTCTGAACACCGGAGAAGGTGTTGAGTACGAGTGCGGCCAAGATACCAATGACCACGATCACGATCAATAGCTCGACGATCGTAAAACCTTTTTGTGATGATTTTTTGAGCATAAATGCCCCCCCTTTTAGATTGATTGTGATCGGTGTAATAGAAATACCAGATCTTAAGCATAAGTATATTCGTTTTGAAATCTGAGTCAAGTCTTGATTAAAGTGGTGTGTAATCTCGACTATAGGACTCGATCACCCAGGCCATAATCGTCGGCATACCAACAATTTTTGTACCAAAGGTTACCGCAGCAGAGTTGTTGAGTCTGATAGTTTGGCCGGTGACAGCGCCGATACCTCCGCTGTTGCCTATATTGACGAGTGAATATTTGGCGTAAAATTCTGTATTTGGCCCGCCGGATGTTTGAGATAGTGAAATTGATTGGATAGAGCTGCTAGTAAACAGATCGCTACCTGCAGGAACAGTATCAGGATCATTAAGATTATTTTTGTAGCTGATTACCCGAAATCCAGTCTTTGGATTGCTATTGTTTGAGGCAAATTGGGCGGAGTTGCGGGCATCGACGGTATCATCAACCATCAGGACAGGGGCTGTGGTCAAACCGGTGTTTACTTTTAAGGTGCCGGATTGGGCCATTGTCAGGCTACCAGTTATCCATATATCACCGAGTACTGTAACGACACATGATTTATTAATTGTTACGTTACCTGTAATTTTTGTGTTGGCGGGCCAAGTTTTGGTGCCGTTATTTGTTGTACAGCTGGCACTGGCGCCGCTCAACTGATGGGCGGCGTCATTTATAACAGCATTTTTTTGAGCTGTCCGGTCATGAACGGGCAATGCTTTAGGGGCGACTGTCGCACCGACTTGCAACCCCCCATTTGACATGCGTGCGCCATTTGTCTGATTTTGGGCGCTGACGTCTCCATATATCCATGCAGGGTTACTAATACTGATTGGTTCTCCATTGCCAGCGCCACACTGGATTGGATAGCCAGGTCCCCCACCCAAAGGACAGCTGAGATGGGCTGAGAATACTTCGACTGGTGCATTGCTGAGGCCAATTTGTGATGATCCTGTCATGGTAATCTTGCCATTAACAAATACGCTCCCGCCGACAATTTTGGCGCTGTTTTCCATTATTAGACCGCCGACACCAGTAACAACCGCAAAATCACCTGCCTCAATCGGTTTGAGTGTGACGAGATACGTGCGGGTAGAAACAGGGGTTGATTTAGTTTTTGGGCTGTACGTTTTGCCAGTGACTTTGATGATCTTTATCTGCTGACCACTTATAGTGCTATCAGTAACGGTCGATATAAAAGTTGTTTTGAAGTTGGACTGGTCTGATACGGTGATCTCACTTCCCGTTCCGGACCAGGAATAATTATTGAAAAGAGCATCATTGACCTTGTGAGCCGTCCAGTCAGCCCCAGCATCGGCTGCGAATTGTGCGTTGACGCGGAATGTCTCGATATTGGCTGCGCGGAGATTACTCGAAGCAAGCTGAGCCGTAACGGTGCCTGCCATAATGACAAAAAACGTCAATATCATGACGGCGATCAAGACAAAACCGTTTTGTTCATTTGATGATCTATTCATTTCGCATTGTTACCCGTATATTGTTATTGTACGTGACAGTTTGACCAAATGTTTCGTGCTCCATGACGATATCGAGCTGTACGGAACGTGTCTTTGGTATGTCGGCGGCGATGGATTGATTTATAACGATATTGTCTTGATCATAAAAAACAAAATTCATCGATTTGAAGTGATCACTGAGTACTGCATCCTCTGGACAGGTAGCCGAAGCAGTGGTGTGTGGACAACTGGTGACAAAGCGATTTCCTGGGGCGGCACTGTCGGCGAGATAACGCTTGTATAGTTTGCCGTTTGTCGCAAAATAAACGATTTCATTCATATATGGCGCTCCTGCCAAAGGGTTAAAAATTATATTATTATTGATGTCGATAGCAGGTGTTGCAATAATAAGCACGAGATTTGCATTGCTTGTCGACCAATTGCCGCTCCCCCCCACAACATTGCTATCTGGCATACTGCTGGCTCGCACGCCGGAGCTAATGCGTAATTCCTCGACGATTGATCGTAGAATACCTTGTGATTCCACAGCTAATCGCGCTTGGTAGTTATTGCGGAGTGTTGTATTAAAGAATATAAAGTATAAACTCGCGAGAGTGCCTGCAAGCAAACCAATAATAAGCAATGATATCAACAGCTCTGCTAAGGTATAGCCCGATTGTTTATTGTCCGACACCGATTTCTCCTAAATAAGTGACATATGTATGAGTTTCTGTACCGTTAAAAGCACGGAATGAGACAGTAACGGTAACTTTTTTAATTGATGGATCTGCGGGATTAACGAGCTGGACGTCATAGGTTGCATCATGCGGCGAAGGAATCGTGACTGGCAATGCAGCCGCCCCCGTAAATGCGACTGGACCAGAAGTAACGGGGATTGCTTTAAATCCAGCACTCCGAAAACCTTCTATCTTGTTTTCAACATATGCATTTACCGTGCTCATCGTGCTCGCACGACCATTCATATTTGTAATGGAGTTTAGGAACATAACGATAGTCGGCAAGAGGATACCGATAAGTACGATAGTGATGACCAGCTCAATGATTGTGAAGCCTGATTGTGACACAGAGGAGCGTTTCATTAGTTGTAGTGCAACCCCCCTTGGATATATGGATTAGGAAACTCAGCCGATGGCGTCTCAATAACTGTTTTCAGTATATAGCCGACACAATTATTGGCGCAGCCACTAGGGTAGGCTGTGTACGTATACTGATCACCACTAAGTGTGGGATCCGGCGTATTTCTGGCGGCAAATTGATTTGCTACAGGTGCATTGTTTTTGATGGTATTTCCATTTGGCGCAACTAATACGGTAGGATCAAGTGGGGGGAAAACTGTGGTTGTCACGGCCGATGGGTAGCTTCCATGGTCTTGATAATATTCTTCCAGGCGACTATGGAGAGTGTCGATATCACTTTGACGCTCCTTGTCACGAGATTGACGGCGAGCATCAGGGATAAAGACGAAAAGTATGCCCATGATGAGGGATATGACGACTAACACGACGAGGATTTCTACCGTTGTGAAGCCATTTTCACCAGATGATTTCCTCACGACAGTCCTCCTTATTTAATATTTTGCGACAGACTAGCAATTGGCCCCATCACACTCACTGCGACCAAACCAACCATGCCACCCATAAAAACGATCATGACCGGCTCGATGATAGAACTGAGACTCGCTATGGTATTGTCGACTTCTTCTTCGTAAAAATCAGCAACTTTTATGAGAATATCAGCTGTCTTACCAGTTTCTTCACCAACCGCCAACATTTGCGGAACAATGCCCGGGAACATACCGCCCTTTGCCAGTGCCTCAGAGAGCTGTTGGCCAGATGTGACAGCGTTTGCGCCACGCTCTAATTCATCTTTGAATGCCTCATTGCCGACAGCGTTACCGGTCACACGAAGTGTTTCCAAAACACTGACGCCTGCGCCGATGAGCGCAGAAAATGTTCGGGCAAAACGAGCAGTAGCTACCTTTTTGATGAGGTCGCCAATCTTGGGTACTTTGATGACAGTGTAGTGAAAGAGTCGTTTCCCTTTTGGGGTTGCCAAAAATGTTTTACCGCCAAAAATCAGTCCGGCAGTAATGCCGATGACAAGATACCAATAGCTCAACATCCATTTGCTAAGGCCTAGCATGATCTGTGTAATCATAGGTAGCTGCGCATCGGGACCGCCAAGATCGTAGAGTATTTTGCCGATTTGCGGGATGACAAAGAACATCAGTCCGAAAAATGCACCAATGGTGATTACTACCAAAATCATTGGGTATGTCATGGCACTTTTGATCTTCTTTTTCATGGAATCATTTTTTTCTTGCTGGATTGCAAGCCGTTTGAGGATATCATCGAGGATTCCACCTGCTTCACCGGCGCGAACCATGTTGACGAAGACATCGCTGAAAGCTTTGGGATGCTTTGAAAAAGCATCACCGAGCGAAGTGCCTGCCTGAACATCTTTGGTGATTGATTGGAGTATTTCTTTGAATGTTTTATTTTCGGCTTGTTCAGATAGAGTAGTGAGGGCTCGCAACAACGGAACACCGGCACTAATCATCGTACTCAATTGTCGTGTAAAGATGACGAGATCAGTTGTTTTGACTTTTGGTTTGAGAAACGACATGAGGTCTTTACTCTCACTGCCGGCGGTGATCGATATCGGGCGATGACCTTGTTTGACGATTGCTTCGGTGGCAGCTTCACGAGATAATGCCTCAACGTGGCCGCTTATGACGGCACCTTCTTTGCTGGCGGCGGTAAAATTAAATATTGGCATTATTCCCTCGTCACACGCAAGATCTCTTCGATACTAGTCACGCCACGAAAGGCTTTGATCAGACCGTCTAACTGCATAGTGACCATGCCTTCTTGGATGCTTTTCGTCTGTATATCGTTGCTAGTAGCATTGGCAATGATCAATTTTTCGACGCTATTTGTATTTGCAAGAACCTCATAAATACCGCGTCGGCCAGTGTAGCCGATCCCATTGCATTCATCACAGCCGCCGGGGTGTTCACGGTAAAGTTTGAGAATAGCAGTATCTGATGTTGCAAGTGGCTGTTCTTCGATAGTACCGCCAATTTTTTCATGAGCAGCTTGTTGCTCGAGCTTGTGCAGCGATGTGATCTCATCACTCTTGAGATTAAACATCCGGGTAATTTCGCCACGTTCTTGCTCGTTTGGCGTATATTCCTCACGACATACTTTGCATAGCATACGCACGAGTCGTTGGCCGACAACAGCACGAACGGTACTGGCAATCAAAAAAGGTTCAATATGCATGTCGAGTAAGCGAGGCAAGCATGTTGCGGCGTTGTTGGTGTGGAGCGTGCTAAAGACAAGATGCCCAGTCAAGGCTGCTTGCACTGCGAGGTCGGCAGTTTCACCATCACGAATCTCTCCTACCATGATAATATTTGGGTCTTGACGAAGGAGAGCGCGGAGGCCATTGACAAATGTCATCCCAGCGGCAGGATTAACCTGAGTTTGGTTGGTGCCAGGAATTTTGTATTCAACAGGATCTTCGACAGTACTGATATTTACCTTTGGATCATTGAGCATACTGAGAATGCTAAACAAACTCGTCGATTTCCCTGAGCCAGTTGGTCCTGTAACGAGTATCATGCCGTGTGGTTGTTTGATGGCTTCAAGGATGCGCTCTTTGGCTTTGCCCCAATAACCGAGTTGCTCAAGGGTCAATGCTTTACTCCCCTCATTGAGAATACGCATGACGACCTTTTCGCCGGTGGTGATAGGGAGTGTACTGACGCGAAACGCGTAAGCTTTGCCGCCGAGATTGATTTTGAATCGTCCGTCTTGTGGGGCGCGACGCTCATCAATCTTGAGATTACTGAGGATTTTTATACGACTTACCAAGGCTCCATGCACGTTTTTTGGGAGTTTGTTTGCTTCACGGAGGACGCCATCGATACGATAGCGAATACTAACATAGTCGTCACGCGGTTCTACATGGATATCACTCGCACCGGCGCGTATGGCAAATTCAAGAACCAGGTTGACTGTTTGAGCGATTGGGGAATCCTCGGCTATGTCAGAGGCCTTGATTTCGTCGACCTGGTCACTCTCTTCTCCTTCTACCTGAATCGTCTTGCTGATTTCTTCTTCTGACCCTTCACGGTATGCCTGGAGACATGTCAATATATTATCTTGAGAAGCAGCATAAATCGTTACTTTGGTGCCAGTGTATTTTTGGATGAAATCAATAGACTGCAGATCATCTGGATCTGTCATAGCAAGGTGATGAGTTCCGTCGTCATCGATTTTGAAGACGAGGGCCATATATTGTCGCGCGATGCGTTCAGGGAGAGCTGAAATAATATCTTTTGTAACATCTTTTGGGTTGATTGCTACATATGGTATGCCGATTTGTTCGGCGTAGTATTTGGTGAGCTCGTCATCGGTGACAATGCTATGAGATAGCACGGTTTCCTGCAAGCTTTTACTTGTTGATTTCGCTTCATCCCTGAGCTCGTCAATCTGTTCTTTGGTGGCCTTTTGCTTTTTTACAAGCAAACGTTCGAGAATAGTATCAGCGATCCTCATCGGAGGTCTCCATGATTTTCAAAAGCAACACTATATATACATCCCACCATAAGGCTGTTTCTATGATACCTGATATAAGCATGAGTTGTATAGATTGAAAAGACGGTAGTTTATACTGGATGACGTGATAGTAAAAACCGATACTGATATGAAAACATTTGGGGCGCAAATAGGCCGCATGCTTGGTGGTAGTGAATGTATCGAGCTGTTGGGCGATGTCGGAGCAGGTAAAACAACACTCGTCAAAGGCATTGCTGACGGTCTCGATATTGATGAGGATGTTCAAAGCCCGAGTTTTACTCTCAGTCGTGAATATGAGGCGCGAGATGGTATAACACTTGCCCACTATGATTTTTATCGGCTTAGTGATGCTGGCGTACTCGGGTATGAACTGGCTGAGTCTCTCGCTGATGATCATACTATTACGGTTGTGGAATGGGGCGAAACAATCGGAGCAGTACTACCCGATACCCGAATCATTATCCATATATCGTATCGACCTGATGATGAGAGTAGAGAGGTGGCAATCAAAACAAATGATACGCATAGTCATCTTCAGGAGTTAGTGCAATGATCTTATGTATCAAAACCGATAATCCACTTGCTGAGATTTTTCTTGTACAAAAAGACGGCACCATAACTGATACGCATACGTGGCAGGCCCATCGCACACTGGCGAGAGACTTGCTAAAAGAATGTAAGAAACTCTGTGAAAAAAACGCAACTGGTATTGAGGAGCTGGGCGGAATTGTCGTCTATAAAGGGCCGGGCAGTTTTACGGGTTTGCGGATTGGCGCCACAGTTGCAAATGCTATCGCCTATAGCTTAGACATACCAATCGCAGGGTCCGAAGGTGATGCCTGGCTAAAATCTGGCATTGGACGGATCATTGCCGGTAACTATGATCGTGTTGTCATGCCCCACTATGGTGCAGAGCCTCATATCACATCACCAAGTAAATAGTTGCACAGGTATATGCTAGACGAGTATAGTAGTAAGTGATCTATCTGGATCATTTTGAATCATTTTAGACTATGCTGATTTCGTCGCTAACTCATTGATGACATCGTTGCTACGACGAGACGGCTATTAATAGAAAGGAACATCCATGGAAATATTATTTGCCATTATCGGTGTTGCTCTTGGTGTGGGCGGCTATACTGTCTACAACCAGCGTCGTGGGAGTAACGCGAGTGCCGAGGCGGACAAAATTATAAACGCCGCAAAGAACAAAGCGAGCGATATCGTACTCAAAGCAAAAGATGAAGCAATCAAAACTGCTGAAGAGTCAAAAAAAGAACAAGACGAGCATCGCAAAGAACTCAAAAAAGCTGAGAATCGTGTAGCTGATCGTGAGGCAAATCTTGATCGCAAACTTGAAGAGCTCGACAACCGGTCAGAAAAACTTCGTAAACAAGAAGACGATGTCGAATCTCTTAAAAATGAGATTCGCGACATACGTGGCAAGCAGCAAGAAAAGCTTGAGAAGATTGCCAAGCTAAGTAAAAAAGACGCAGCAGAAAAATTGATGACAATGACCGAGCGTGATATCAAAAATGATCTCCTTGGACTGGTTGCAAAGCTGCAAAAAAACGCCATGCAAGACGCTGAAGAACGAGCACAAACTATTTTAGTAAGTGCTATGGAGCGCATGAGTTCTGATGTGACCGCCGAGCGTACCGTTACTGCCGTCAAGCTGACTGATGACGAGATGAAGGGACGTATTATCGGTAAAGAGGGGCGTAATATCCAGGCTTTGCAGCGTGCTACAGGTGTCGATATCATGGTTGATGATACGCCGGGCATGATTATTCTCAGTAGCTTTGATCCGATACGTCGTCAGGTAGCGCGCCTCAGCCTTGAGATGCTGATGAAGGATGGTCGTATTCATCCTGCACGTATCGAAGAAGTCGTCGAAAAAGCTCAAAAAGAGCTCGATAAAGAAATTGGTCGAGCTGGTGAAGACGCCGCTCGTGAAGTCGGTGTTGTCGGCATCCCTGCCGAAATGCTTCGACTTCTTGGTGAGCTAAAATTCCGTACTAGCTATGGACAAAATGTTCTCAAACATAGCACAGAGATGGCGCATATGGCAGGGTTAATTGCCGACGAGATTGGTGCAGATGCGCGCATTACGAAAACCGCGACATTGCTCCACGATGTCGGTAAAGCTGTGACACACAAAATGGAGGGCAAACATCATCATATTGGTGCAGAGTTGGCACGCAAGTACGGTATGAGTGATGCGATCGTTCATGCTATTGAGGCGCACCATGATGATATCGAAGCAACGACACCAGAAGCATTGATTGTTCGTGTATGTGATGCGTTATCTGCCGCTCGTCCGGGTGCCCGTAATATATCAGCCGAAAACTTTGTTGAGCGTATGCGAGATCTTGAAAATGTTGCGACGAGTTTTGATGGTATTGATAAAGCCTATGCGATTAGTGCCGGTCGTGAGGTTCGCGTCATTGTCAAACCGCAAAATATTGATGATCTTAGTGCGATCAAACTCGCCCGAGACATTGCGACAAAGATTGAAAGTACTATGCAGTACCCAGGTACGATCAAAGTAAATGTCATCCGCGAAACCCGTGCGATTGAATTTGCGAAGTAGCATGAGTCCTTCTCGTCCGAAAATAATATATTTTGACTACGGGGGCGTTCTCGGTCTATTGCCAGAGCCTATGAACATGTCAAAGGCGGTCGCAAACGCTGCGGGATACGATGATTATACTCGGCTGCCATCTTTAGATCCGCTCATCGAAAGCTGGTTATGCGGTGAATTTAACAAATCAAAATTCATAGATGAATTAAATGATTTTTTAGTAGATGCACCGCATAGGATTGACGATACTCTCTATGAATATCTAAAAAATGAAGATACATTGTTGA
Source organism: uncultured Candidatus Saccharibacteria bacterium (assembly GCA_964535835.1). GTDB lineage: Bacteria > Patescibacteriota > Saccharimonadia > Saccharimonadales > Saccharimonadaceae > JAPUDQ01. Next base: position 20,038 of record CAZHUZ010000013.1, read on the forward strand.
CTCCAATTGAACCTATGAGAAATCTTGCCATGCAATTGAAATCAAAAGGGTACGAAATAGGAATACTATCTAACTCTAGTCCGACATCCAGTGAAAAGATTCGTGCAGCAGGTCTGTATCAAGAATTTTTTCCCGTAATATTGTCTGATGAAGTGAAATGCAAAAAACCATCAAATAAGATATTTGAAATTTCTGAAAAAGAAGCAAATGCATCTGGAGACCAAATTCTTTTCGTCGATGATGCCGAAAAGAATCTACTAGCTGCACAAAAACGGGGATGGTTTACGATTGATGCATCAAGCATTGAAGCGGCGATAGAAAAACTGAAGAAGCTGTTGTAGATTGATCATGGTGAGCACTGCTTGATAATAATAGTATAAAATCTACAATAGTAACATGGACTACAAACAACAAAGCAATCATGGTTGTCTTGTTGTAGATTTGATGTATTTGTTTGGTATTGAGCCAACTAGGGAAAAAGAAAAAGACATCCTGAGTGATGGTTTGTTTCGGTTGGGAGAGAATTGTATGATAAGTTGCTATACGGAATTAAGCTGCCGCGCCGTCACGTGAAAGCGTGTCTATTTGTTATTATCGCTCATTAAAACTTTACCCCACCTTAATTATCTACCATAGAAAATACCGGTTACAACGACCGGTATTTTCTATGGTCGGGGAGACAGGATTCGAACCTGCGACCCCGCGGTCCCAAACCGCGTGCGCTACCAACTGCGCTACTCCCCGTTGAACACATTGTATTTTAGCACATATTCTCTTGAGACAATACAGGTGAGTGTTACGAAGTGGTATGATTGCTATATGCGTCATGCAAAGTCATCTAGAATCGTCAATGTACTGGGAGTATTCGGCTATATATCGATTATCATGCAGTGGTTATGGATGATTATACTTGGCATGCCATGGTTGCTATCACTCGATATCGTGCACGACATCGGACAGACACCGACTGAAGTAGCCACGATGCAATCATCCAGTGGACCTTCTTTGCTAGCGACTATGTTCGCAATTATTGTCACTATTGCAATCATTGGCTTCACGATATACATCCTTATGAAACTACCAAAGTATACTGTAAGAGAAAGCTCTCATATCGTTCATGAGGCAAAGAATATCGTACTGCCAAAGCTTGCGGTCAAAAAACGTACTTCAAAACGCCGTATGATTGAAGTATCATCGATGACATTGCTGGTCATCAAGCTAGTATTGAGTATCATCCCATTTGTCGGTCTATATATCGTAGTTATGTCCAGTCCGCCGCTCGATACTGATATTATTTTTGTAATTGGCGGTTATCTTTTTGTCTGGTCACTTTTCTTTATCATCGTGCAGCGATTAACGGCGCACGTTAAACATGTTGATTATTCAATCTCATTTTAAATAGGCGTATAATAGACCTATGGCAGATAAAAAAGCTCCCTATAAAGCACCTGATTTTTCACTAGTAGATAGCGAGAGTAAACGACATGAACTAAAAGACTATCACGGACAGTGGCTTGTGCTTTATTTTTATCCAAAAGACGACACGCCCGGTTGCACCCTTGAGGCATGTAGCTTGCGTGATGTTCATGACGGCCTTCTCGCCATCAAGGCAAATATCGTTGGGGTTTCGATGGATACGCCAGAATCTCATGAATCATTTCGTGACAAACATCAGCTCAATTTTACGCTTCTGAGCGATCCGATGGGAGAAACAATTCGTGCATATGGATCGTGGGGTAAAAAGATGTTTGGTGTCGAGGGTATACAACGTAAAACATTTTTGATTGATCCAGATGGAATGGTGCAAAAAGTTTATGGACGCGTGACACCAATTGGTCACGGACAGCAAGTCCTAAAAGACATTGAGTCATTACAAAAATAAAATGCTCTATTGGGGCAGCAGTCGGTGCATATGACGCTGTGTTGTGAGGTATCGAACGAGAATGACAGCAGCAATAGCAATGAGAGTATTGATGAAAGTGGAATTAGTGACGGGAATAAATATCTGAAACGGTAACAAGATAATGGCCTGTATGGTATATGACGTAAGTGAATAGGTGCCGAGTGGAGTTAGGAGCCACCGGGCATACCGTTCGATAAATGTTTTGAGCCAGTGCATGAGTGCGAGCAATCCGCCAAACCAGATGAATGAGAGTAAGACGCGTCCGATCGCAAGCGGGTCTTTGGTAAACCACAGGTCGAGCCAGCTACGAGTAGCGACATATGAGTCACGGCTCATATGAGCTTGTCCTGATTCGACACTTTCCCATCCGAGCACCCAAAAATAACTGACGACCATTGA
>CAZHUZ010000014.1:0-12728 GCA_964535835.1 uncultured Candidatus Saccharibacteria bacterium
GGAAACAGAGGCGAATCAGGTGTTTGTTTTTGCCAGTACTTAGCATTCATTAGGCTGAAACGAATTGACTGCGTGCCCATTCTAGCATGGCGAGAGCAGTTGTTCGCCCTTCTCCACCGTAAGCTGTTTGACGAATGATAGCGAGAGCGTCTTCGGCACCTCTACCACCAGGAGTGTTAATTACCCATTGGACGAGACTGCCGTGAGTTGCATCTGTTAACCATTCGAGACTCATTATCGCCTCCTGCAGACGTTTGTGGCGTTCATCAGAGCCACTTGGAAAACGAGCATTAAACCATGTCTCCCATTGCGTGGGGTCAGTTGCCACACCAATAACTGTCGTTCGACGAAACGGCAATGTGCGCATGTAGGTGACCATACTCGAGAGAACCTCTAGTGTATTATTTTCAGACTTGTAAGCTTCTATCGTTGTGGCATAAAAATAACCAGTCGTAGGGTGCACCGACCATTGAACGAGCTCACCACGCTCAACGCGGCCGAGCATATCAGTAATATTGGCATCATCGTGCGATATATAAACCATAGCCTCAGGCGTATCATCAGCTCGAGGAGGACGACTGGTTATATCGACGACGCGAGTGCTGTCAGGATCCATCGCATCAATTTGTTGCATCAAAAAGGACTTGCCGCATCCAGCTGGTCCGACAAACATGACGATGTGTTTTTGCTTGATTTGTTCCGTGACATTGGCGTTTGGACGATAGGCCAACTGCATAACTTTGGCGGTATCGAGACGTTGTTGGACGGATGGGCTTAAACTCATACCACTATTATAACGGAATTATTGCCTAGTCGGTCAATTCGATGCTGACAGGACAATGGTCAGATCCCATTTGCGAGGCGTGTATTTCGGCCTTTTTGATACGATCTTTGAGGCCAGCGCTCACTAGCCAGTAGTCGATACGCCATCCGACGTTGCGAGCTCGTGAATTGGCAAAATGACTCCACCAGCTATAATGACCGTTACCCGCGGTAAACATGCGAAATGTATCGACAAATCCTGCAGCTATCCAGGCATCAAAACCAGCTCGTTCTTCGTCGGTAAAGCCTTTTTTACCAATGTTTGGTTTAGGATTAGCGAGGTCATCGGGTGTATGAGCAACATTCATATCACCACAGTAGAGGACGAATTTTTTGGTTTGGAGTTCCGAGCAGTATGCAATCATGGCGTTGTCCCACTGGACACGTAGCGGTATACGTGATAAATCATCTTTGGCATTCGGTGTGTAGGCGGTTACGACGTAAAAATCATCAAACTCTGCAGCGATCACCCTACCTTCATCGTTGCTGTGACCATAACTGTCAGCAACAAGGCCGTATCTTTCGGCTATTTGGTCTGGGATGTCATTTATAACAGAAATAGGTTTCACCTTGGTGAAAATGGCCGTCCCTGAATAGCCTTTCTTTGTCCGAGAGGAATTCCAATATTCTTTGTAATCACCGAGGTCAACAACTGCTTGCCCCTGCTCGGCTTTGGTTTCTTGCAGGCACAAAATATCTGGCTGATTCTCGGCGATAAATTTTTGCAATTCGCCCTTTTTTACGACGGCACGGATGCCGTTGACGTTCCAGGAAAATAATCTCATTACTACGAGTATAGCTGATATAGTCAAATTTAGAATGGTGAAAATGGACTATTTGTTTTGCGTGAAAATATGTAACGGTCATAATGAAGCTTGCCATCAAGGTCTTTTACCATATAGAAATCGCTAGGGTAAATTGTCCGTCTATGGCGACAATCTCAACAGGAAATTCAGCATTGGTAATCTCATCGGGGTCATCGGTGATGTTTGTGTCATAATACAAATTAATACCTCTTGCGATACGTGGATCGAGGCTGATACTACCATTTTCTTCTTTGCGACAACCAATGTGCATAATTGTACCTGCTGGTAAAGGTTGTGCTTTTTCCCAAACCACCCTCTCATACGTATTCATCCTTTATTGTTTCGCCCAACCATAATTCAAGTACTGATCCTTTAGGAATCTCTTTGTCGTGTCGATACCACTATTGTCAAAATGGACCAAGAGCTCTGCATTGGTTTTTTCTCGATCGATCTGAAATTTCCATCGCTCGGAATGTTCGTTAAGAGCTTGTGCAAGTGCTTCGTCATCTGCTGCATCAACAACTTCTTGTTCAGTCATTTGCACAACTCGATCGTATGCAGCTCGACGCGATCCTGTCGACATTTACGATACTCATTTTTGATAGCAGCAACCTCTTGTTGTGTGATTACATCGCCCAGGCCAGCAGCTTCATCTGCTAATTGGCTAAGAGCTTTTGGATGAGGCGTTCTCTATTTTCAGGCTGACGTAGTGATGCACGTAGTTTTCGTATATTCTCACCCCGTAATTTATCAGTAATAGCAACAAGTTTTTTGTTTTCGACGTCTTGGTAGGAGTCATCATGCTCCATTAGTTCATGTTGCTGCTCACATATTAGATCGATTTCATCAGGGGTAAATGCTTGACGATAGTCGCGCGTGCTCTTGTCCCAAGCAAGTCATTGGCTAATAAAGCGGTCAATTAATCCAAGGCACGTTGTCTGACTACACCTTTTGCGATTTCTTTAGAAGCAAACTAATGATGTTGCGACCTGTCAAATCGGTGATAACCTCGTCTGCGTAACGTGCTGTACGATCAGCTGCTTCGTTTCTTAATATAGTGTCTGCGAGTTCTCATCGCAGATCATCAGCTTCAAATCGAGCATCATCGTGTTCTTGCTGCACCTGTAAGAGTTCATCATTTGGAGATTTCATATTTTAATCTTGTAAAAAGCTAAGTATATGACGCAGTATAATGTATGTTTCTATTGCCTGTGGCTGATGAGTATCATGTTACACTTTTAGATATGTATAAACGTATCTTACTCAAACTCTCTGGTGAGCAATTGCAAGGCGATCATAATGGCGGATTTGATACTAATCGCGCAAAGTGGATTGCCGGTCAGATAAAAGAAACACTTGAGACGGGGGCTGAAGTAGTTGTGATGGTAGGTGGTGGTAATTATGCTCGTGGTGCCCAGCTAGCGAATGATTCAATCCAGCGTATTACCGGAGATTATATCGGGATGCTAGCGACGATGATGAATGCGCTTGCGCTCGCAGATGTAAGTAACGCCTCGGGTGTCCCTGCTCGAGCACTTAGTACAATCAAAGCCGATCAGATCGTCGATCAATTTACTCATCGTAGAGCGAGCAGTCATTTAACAAAAAAGAGAGTTGTGATTGTAGCGGGCGGTACGGCTCGGCCGTTTCTCACGACAGATACTGCAGCAGTGAGCCTCGCACTTGAAATGAATTGCGATGTCGTGATCAAGACGACAAAAGTTGACGGCGTCTATGATAAAGATCCCACAAAATTTCCCGAGGCCAAGAAATACGACACAATTTCATATGACGAAGCCCTCGCAAATCCTGATATCACCGTGATGGACAAAGCAGCACTTGGGCTCGCCATGGAGCAAAGTAAGCCTGTGATTATCTGTGATTTACTGACTGATGGTAATATTGCTCGCGCTGCTCGAGGTAATACTGTCGGTACGCTTGTGCGCTAACGGCGTCGTGATTCGCGGTCTTGTTCGCGGCGTTTGATCGTCTCGCGTTTGTCGTAATTTTTCTTGCCTTTACCGAGTGCAATGATAAGTTTGATTTTGTGTCCTTCGGTCAGTAGTTTGGTTGGGACGATGCTCATCCCCTGTTTTTTCTTGGCGGCGAGTTGATCAATTTGCTTGCGATGGGCGAGGAGCTTGCGGGCTGTGGTGTCGACAGAGCGATGCCCGCCTCCCTTTTCGTTGATCTTGACGCTAAAACTAGCATTGTTGAGCCATAGTTCGTCGTCGCGGATAGTGACATATGAGCCTTTGAGCTGGACATGGCCATCCCGTGCAGCACGTGTCTCTGGACCGGTGAGAACAATTCCCGTAATGAGATCTTCGAGCAATTCATAATCATACCGTGCGCGACGGTTGACGATAGCGGGACTGCTCGATTTCTTTTTCATGTCACTACTATACCAGAGGTCGAAAGCTTGTCGCTATTTGTGTTACCATAACAGTAATGGATTTTTTGAATTACAGAGATAGGCTTGATGCGGTGGTGCCGGGAGTTTCCGAGGCGTATGATGCGCTTAGGGGTGACAATAACATTGGTATCGTCACGAGTCTTGGCGCATTTTATAATCATACAATTTTTGGTCGTGACATCGGTATGGCGGCAAAGTTCGTCTCAGATTTTGATCACAAGACAGTCTGGAATACGATTTTGACGCTGGCATCACTACAGGGGGTGCAAAATGACCCTAAAACTCAGGAGCAAATTGGACGAATTCATCACGAGATGCGCGATTATGCGACGTGGCAAGCTCGACCATTTGAGCGTTTTGGAATGTCAATTGCTGGTGGTCTTTGGGGGATGAAAAACCAACAGATATTGACGTATTTTGCCGCTGATACTACCGCTAACTACATTAGATTGATCAACAAATATGTTCGTCATATCGACGAGTCGATCCTTGAGCGACATGTACCAACCCGTGAAGCAAGTAGCATCCCGCTGTCGTTGTCATTGGAGCGAGCTGCGGAATGGATCGTCAATAGTGTCGATGACAAAGGATTTTTTGTTTCTCATCGATCACATCGCTGGACCCTCCCCTACCAATCATTTCAAGATTCGGTTACTGCCTATGCGCGTCGTGATCGTCATCCAATGGATACCAGTAAGCCGCATGGATTTCTTGAGGTTCAGGCATTTGCTATTGATGCACTTGAAGATGCTGCCAATTTGCTGCCGGGTAATCCGCTCGCAAGACGTTGGCGAGAAACAGCCAAAGCTATGCGCGAGACGCTACTGACGCAGTTTTGGAATGCATCGGATACTTATTTTTCGAGTTTGATGGTGTATGACAAAAATACCTATCGGTTTGCGAATGTTCCGAATATATCGGCGGGCTGGACGCTCAATACGTCGCTCTGGCAGCACATTGATCAATCAGCAGCTCGCGAGAAGATTACTGCTATTGTGAAGCGACTTTTTAGTGATGAATTTTTGACACCTGTCGGCTTGCGTACACGATCAAAATCATTTCGAGAACCACTAGGTAATGATATTGACTATCATGGATCGCAAACTGTTTGGCCTATGTTTAATTTTATGGTGATTGAGGGATTGCGGCGTCATGGACTCTACCGTCTTGCGGCTCAACTCGAACATCGTATCATCAACGGCGTGAATGCGATTGGTCGTTTCCCTGAGTTTATGATCGTCGATCAAGCCGAGCAACTTTACACTCCGATGAAACATGCACGAATCAAACGCGGAGCACAGATGGTACCAGAGATAAATATTGCCTTTACGGTGGTGCCAATGATGGTATTGGCTCACCGCAAAATGCTCAATGAATCACCCGCTACGCCGGGTATATGGCAAGAATCGCTCGAAAATTCGATTATGTCGTCAATTGATGACCAAACACTCGTTGCTCCATCAGTAGTACATGACAAACTGCAGCCCACGCCACTACGTTTGCGTCGAGCGATGGTAGGATTTCGTTCGGCACGGTATATACTACCTATTGTCATGAGGAAGCCCCGATGAAGATTGCGATGATATCAGAGAGTGAGTTTAGCGTCCAAGGTCATGGAGTGCATACGGCATATATTGAGCTGGTAAATGCTTTCAAAAAACGATCCGATGTTGAGCTAGTGGTTAATACATTTGGTTCGGCTGATATTCGTCATATCCATACCGTAGGACCGTATTCACTGGCGCATTTGTTGTTTGGGCATGGCAAAAAAGTCGTTTCTGCGCATATTATCCCCGAATCGTTGGTAGGGAGTCTGATCGGAGCAAAATATTGGTTACCGCTGGCTCGTTGGTATCTGCGGTGGTTTTATAATCGAGCCGATATCGTTCTCGCAGTGTCTGATGAAACGAAAATGGGGCTGAAATCATTAGGGGTCAAACGGCCAATTGAGGTGTTTTATAATGTTATTGATACCGCACGATATCATCGGACTGTCGAACAAAAAGCAGCAGCTCGTCACAAGCTCTCTATTGCAACTGATGCGTGGGTAGTTACCAGCAATGGTCAAGTACAGCCACGCAAACGAGTTGATACGTTTGTGCGATTAGCGCAAGAATTACCCGATATGACATTTATTTGGATAGGAGGCATACCGTTTAAAAAAGCGGCAGCTGATTATGACCTGATGAAAAAAACTATGGACAATGCACCTGATAACGCGAGATTTACTGGAGTTGTATCGATCGATGAAGTTCGTGATTATTTTCAAGCAAGCGATGTGTTTATATCGACATCTGATCAAGAGACTTTTGGTATCGCGATTGTCGAAGGAGCATCTACAGGGCTACCCGTCGTGCTTCGTGATATTCATGACTATGACAATACTTTTCGTGAGGATGCACTGATGTGTAGCGAGGAAGAATTTGTATCATGCCTCCAACAACTGCGAACAGATAAAAAGTTGTATGATCAATACGTAGCGCACTCGCATGATTTGGCTGTTCGCTATGACAGTGTGCATGGTGCCGAGAGATTGATAGAAATATATCGAAATTTGGTGAGGTAGCATGTATATACGCCAGCCGCGGGTGGCAGTTGGCGGGGCAATACCTAAAACATTTTTCGTTTGACGAAAATTTTAGGGGTGGACCAGCTGTCAGGACCTGCGGAGCTGGAGCGCACTAACAAAATTTGCTGAGTAAATTTTGGGAAGCCACCGCCGTAAAACGTGCGGGCTATCGTAGCTCGTCAAACTCTGATTTGACGGTATTCCAGATCGTAGGATCGCCGTGTACTTTGCGCCAGTACCACCATTCTCCTCCCCATGTATAGATGTCGTGAGCGCCTATTTCTCGCGCAAAGAACAAATTCTTTTTGATTTGTTCTGGGTTCATCGATTTGCTTTGTTCATACATATCGAGATCGCGTGTATCACGCGGCCCCCAAGGTTCAAGTTGTAGTTCGTGGATGAAAATAGGCTTGCCAGTATAAGCAGTAATAAGTGCTGCGCGCATCCGGTGATACCAAATCGGTGTCGGATAGGTTAGGTATCCTCGATATGGTTCAGTTTTTTCACTCCAAACAATACGGTAGACTGAGAAACCGAATTGATCAGGAACAGGTGGATTGATTGGAAAACCATGCTGGTCGCTGAGGCTCATCCATACTGGTTTATGAGAAAGTTTTTTGAGTAGCATAAATTCTTCATTGATACGCTCTGCGTCAGCTTGGCCGCATTCTCCGAACCAGTCGTTGACTGCTTCGTTTTCGAGTTGCCAGCTCTCAAGGGCAGGATGATTCTCATAGCGTCGCGCGACAACCTCAATATAGGCATACAGAGCTTGTTTCCAAGTATTGCCACCGAGGTCTTTTGCCCACCCAGGTTCATGGCATTCTGGCCAACGTGGTTGCCGGAGGCCAATTGCCAGACTAACCTTTGCGCCACGTTTGGCAGCTTCGTTCATTTGCCAATCAAGCGAAGAGAAATCAAAATTACCCCTGTTTGCTTCATGAACATCCCAATAGCTCATCAAACGAAATGATCGAATATTCATTTCGTCGAGCAATGCGGTGTAGTTGGCTCGCCAATCCAGCCCGAGCTCTACTGATCTCTTCTCTGAAAAACTAACACCGATCCGAGGATGGGCAACAGGAGGAAACAAAATAGGATTCCATAGTGGCGCTGTCCAAAATATCAGTAGATAACCGCCAATTACTCCTCCTAGCCACCATAATAATGCTCGCGTACGAACTGTGAGCATAAAAGTACGCATGCCAGGAGCAACTTTTTTGTGGGTGAGCTGGATTTTTTTAGGTTTTTTTGGTGTCTTTGGTTTTGCCATAGATGTTTTTAATTGCTTATGTATGTATTGTAGCGGAATTCGAATATAAAAACTACTTAACCATCTTTTGGTATAATATCTGATAGGTTTATGAAAATTGGATTATTTACGGACACCTACAAGCCGTCGATTAACGGTATTGTCTACGTCGTTGAATCACTCAAAACCCATCTTGAATCGATGGGACATGAAGTATATGTGTTTTGCCCTGCCCGTTCGGTGCGCCCCAGTAAACAAGCCGAAAAATTTGACGAAGATGAGTATATCATCCGTTTCCCGAGTCTCAAGGGCGCTTTTTATGACGATTATGATACGTCATTTTTCTTTCCGCCGCGCGTTATGATGCAGGTGCGTGATCTTGACTTTGATATGATCCATATCTTTACTCAGGGTCAGGTGGGGCTGATGGGTATCCAAGCTGCATGGGTGACAAAAACGCCGTTTGTTATCCAGCATTGTACTGATGTATATGAGTTTGTCGAACATTATCCGGCGGTCTTGCCAGGCGCCCTTGCATTAATTACCCTCGTGGTGCCGTTTACGGTTCGTTTGCAAGGCAAAGATATCAAAGAGCTTATCAAACTATATCGTCCACGACGTGGTGCGACAGAGTGGAACCAGGACATTATCGAAAAAGCGATGACAATCGTCTACAGCAAAGCTGATGCAGTTATAACCCTCAGTCGCAAGAGTACCGAACAGCTAGAGGGGTGGCAACAAGGCGACAAGTTTCGCTATCCGCTCATCATGATGCCAAATGGGGTGACGCCTATCAAAAAAGCAACCGCCGCACAGCTCAGCGCGTTTAAACAACGTTGGTCGATAGATGATCGTGATGAAGTATTTGGTTTTGTCGGACGGCTCGGTGAGGAAAAAAATCTCCCCATTCTCATCAAGGCGCTCGGGCATGTGCTCAAAGAGCGACCTCGAGCACGATTGTTGTTCGTCGGAGATTTTGAATTTCGTGAAGAATTGGAGCGCATGGCAGCAGCCACATCGTATAATGATCGCATCACGTTTACAGGAGCGTTGCCCCGTGAGCAACTAGGGGCGGCATACGGTACGATGAGCGTATTTACCTTTCCTTCGCTCAAAGATACGCAGGCGTGGGTACTGCACGAAGCAGCCCATGCGGGGTTGCCGATTGTATTGATTGATCGTAAATTATCAGAAGTTTTTGAAGATGGTAAAAACGGCTATTTTGCGAAAAATACTCCTCGCGATATGGCGGACAAGATTATCAGTCTCCTCCGTAGTCCCAAAAAACGCACTGAGTTTGGTAGGCATGGTAAAAAACTAGCCGGTAAATTTACTGAGCACGGTCAGGTCAAGAAATTGGTTAAGTTGTACGAAGAGATTATAGAAAATCGCGAATAAATATTGAAATTGATAAAACTGTTCCAATGATGCTTCGAGGAGGCTGTGGCCTCAGGCCCGCCGAACGCCACGGGCGCGTATCCCCCTAGAGAGTACTCCGAAAAGTATTGTTGGAATAGTTTTATCACCAGAAGGGTTTTTAAAAATCGATGCCGCGATTGGCAAGAAATTTGTCGTCATAATGATGCTTGAGTTTTTTCATCTCGGTTGCGATATCGGCATGATCGAGCAAATACTCGGGGAATCCCCTGCCCGTCAAGCACAGGCTCGTATTTTTCTTGCGGGATTTTATCAGTTTTTTGAGTGAACCATCAGTCAATAATCCATCGTGGACGGCATTATTGATCTCGTCACAAATAACCAGCTGGTAATTGCCTGATGATACACATTTCATAGCAAAGTCATACGTCTTTTCAGCAAATAACTTGTGTTCATGTTCGCTGGCATCTGAACTCATATCTCCAGCTTCGAAAAATCCTAAACCGCCTTTGTAAAAATCCAATTTCTTGCCATAGATTGGCATAATTGACTGGATAAATTGATGCTCTGAGACATCCCAAACTTTGATGAATTGTATGTAAGCGACTCGCCATCCTGCACCGAGCGCACGCACCATCAGGCCAAGGCTCGCGGTTGTCTTGCCCTTGCCTTCACCGGTATACACAACCACAACGCTGTCTTTGGTACGGAAATCATCAAATGCCATAGTAGTAGTATAGCGTGCATCATCACGTTAACACGAAAAACTCTGTTTCATGCTATAATCAACCTCTGTTATGATTGCTGATATAACTATTACTGAGAAGTCTTTTGGACCAAAGTCGCTATATAAAAATCTTCGTTTTTCGATTGCTGATGGCGAGAAAATCGGCGTAGTGGGTCGCAATGGTGTTGGTAAATCGACACTACTCGGGATACTAGCTGGAACAGATACAGATTTCACCGGGGATATAATTTTTCGTCGAGGAATCCACGCTGTGAGTTCGCGTCAGGAGCATCATGAACACGAGACATCGTCAGTCATTGAATATATACTCGGTGATTTGCCTGAGTATGCGGCGCTACATCATATCATTGAGTCGTATCCATCGATGATGGGTGATGATCCGAAAAAGATTGCAATCTACACTGATGCTCTCGAGAGATTTTCACATTTGGGATATTACCACAACCAAGAGTTGATCGAGGAAGACCTAAAAAACATGCAGATACCGATCGAGCGTATCAAAGGCAAGATTGGCGAACTAAGTGGTGGTCAAAAACGACTGGTTGAAGTGGTAAAAATCATGCATAGCAATGCGCACCTGGCGCTGATTGATGAGCCAACCAACCACATGGATTACGCTGCCAAGCAAAAGTTTATCGATTGGATGAAGTCCGCCCAAGAGGCGATGCTCATCATCACTCACGATCGTGATGTACTCGCTGTAGTTGATCGTATCATTGAGATTAAGGACGGATCTGCCGAGATTTATGAGGGTAATTATGATCAGTATCTCAGGCAAAATGCCATGAGTACGACTGGTGCGATGAATGAATACGAAGTCGTACAGCGACAAATAGCTAATTTACGCGACAAGGTCATCCAGTTTCGACGACTCAAGGAGCGCGCACGTGATCCTGACACTATCAAACAGTTCAAGCGTCGCGAGATGCAAGCTAAAGATGAGTTAATGAAACGAGAAGCAATTCCGAAGCCGACGTTTTGGATCGACAAGGATTCAGCAAACTCACTCGGTCTCAAAAGTGGTGCACAGTATGAGAAGTTCAAGGCAAAGAATATCCGTATACACGGTGCCGGTGCGGTGCAAGGACACAGTAAACTACTAATCGATGTACAGCAAATCAGCCTGTCGTATGGTGATGGTGCGCTGTTTGCGCCGATAAGCTTTCAGCTGCGTGAAGGTGAGCGAATCGAGCTACGCGGTCGTAATGGCGCTGGTAAAACCACACTGATTCGAGCAATGCTGGACTATCTTGCGACTGGTCAGATAGGTCGCGGTATTCGTGTGCTCGGAGGCATTATCGAAGCTGATCGCGGTACATCAGTCGGCGTCTACGAACAAGAAGTCAGCCAAGAATTGTTAGACCGTACACTGCACGATGCAATTGAGGATATCTATTTGTCGCGTTCGTTAGCGATTACCGAGACAAAGATTCGTCAGTTGCTGAGCGATTATCTATTTGAACCGTCAGATGGTCTAGTGCCAGTACGACAACTCAGTGGCGGACAGAAATCACGGTTGCAACTCATTGCGATGATGTGCAACAGTCCAAAGCTGCTCATACTTGATGAGCCAACAAATCATCTCGACCTACCGAGTATCGAAGAGCTGGAAAATGCCGTAAAACACTACAAAGGCGCTGTGCTATATGTCTCACACGATACGTATTTTCAAAACGCTATAGGCGGTGAAGTTATCACCGTCAAAAAATAATGGTATGTTATCGGGTTGGGATACTAAACACTGTGCCGTCGCCTGCGACAGTTGATGGCATTTTGCCATCCCATTTGTCAATGGCTAGTTTACGGAGATAGTTTTCACTGAGAGTTTGTGCTTGGGCGGCTTGAGCCTGCGCATCAGTTTGCGCTGCCTCGAGGTTAAATTTTGCTCGTTCGGCATTTTGTTGTGCGACTTGCTTGTCTTCGATGGCTTTGGCAAAACTATCAGAGAACTTAAAGTTTGTGATGCTCACATCATCCACGATAATACCGTATTTGTTGAGTCGGTCTCTGAGTTGGTCATACACGTCCTTTTTGAGAACAGCACGCTCCGTGATGAGCTCGCTTGCATTGTATTTTGCACTCGCACCTTTGAACGTTTCACTCAGGGCCGGAGTGATCACGCGGTCTTTGTATAGCTCTCCGACTGTTTGATGAATTTTGCTGACTTCACCGCGGTTGAGGTGATAGTTGAGGACGACTTCGGCAGTGACATCCTGGAGATCCTTGGTGGCGGCTTGGGTATCGGCTATTTCTTTTTGGACTTTGACATCATAGACAGATACATCATTGAGCCCATAGGGTAGAATTACGGAAAGTCCTTCGCTGAGCTCTCGTCCTGTGACTCGTCCGTATTGAGTTACAACGCCAATTTTACCGGTATCAATTGTACGAAATGTCGAGAAAAGTCCGATCAAGATTACGACAGTGGCAACACTAAAAACAATAAATTTTTTGGTATGATTTGGTGTAATTACTGTACTACTTCTCATATTATTTCTCCGATACTATTTGTACGTGATTATAAGCACTATAAGTATCGATGACTATATTGATCTTAGACACCATTATTATGTGGTAATTATGCTTGCAGTGCTTTATCGATAGCTGGTCGATCAAATCCCAGGATGGTTTTGTCGCCGATTGCGATGACAGGTACGCCACGAAAATCACCACCCATACGTTCGAGAACTTCTTTCATAGCATCAGCGTCGGCTTCGACATCTTTTTCGACAAATGTC
>CAZHUZ010000014.1:12828-16841 GCA_964535835.1 uncultured Candidatus Saccharibacteria bacterium
CTCCTATGCGTCAAATTATCAATCACCGAATACTTTTATCATCAGTAATACTCTGTTATTATAGATAAAGATATGAACAAAGGTCAGCAAACAGGCCCTGCTAAGATTGCCTCGCGCGCACAGCTACGCGCAATTATCGTCAAAGACCTATTAAACGTTACCTGGCGCATGTTAGTGCCGACGATGTTGGGACTTTTTGGCGGTATGTACATCGACAGCATTTTACATTCGTCCCCCGTCGGATTTCTTCTCGGGTCGGCTAGTGGCTTTGTTGCTGGTGTGTTGCTGGCGCTACGAGTGTTGAAGCGAGCACAGGAGATGCACGTATGATAACGTCGTTTGCATCAACTGGGCCGCATATTAGTATTACGTCTGAGACGATATTCACCGTATTTGGCGTATCGATTACAAACTCGATGATACTGGGGATTATCGGCTATGCACTTCTGGTGCTGACGGCTATACTGCTTGCGCGAGGTGTCAAAAATGGCTCGCGTAGTCGTTTTGTATTGGCTGGTCAATGGCTGTTTGAGATGCTCTACAATATGACGGCAGATATATTGGGTGACAAAAAGCTGGCGCGTCGTGTTGCACCACTCGCTATCACGATCTTTTTTGCGGTCATGTTTAACAACTGGCTCGGGACAATGCCGGGTGTTGGTCCGATTACTTACAACGGCTCCCCACTATTTCGTGGTCTAGCGGCTGATCTCAATTTTACCTTTGCTCTTGCTATTATCACGATGGTCTCGGTCCAGATCTATGCTATAAAGCAACATGGTGCCTGGGGTAATGCCAAGCGATATCTCGTTAATCCGTTTAAAAATCCCGTTGGGACGTTTGAGGGTATTTTGGAGTTTGTTGGTGAATTCTCACGCTTTGTTGCTCTCAGTATGCGTCTTTTTGGCAATGTTTTTGGTGGCGAAGTACTCCTCGTTGTTATTGCTTATTTGACGCAGTGGCTTGGATTTTTGCCGCTGCCGATATTTATGGGCTTCGAACTATTTGTTGGCGCCTTGCAGGCTTTCGTCTTTTATATCCTCACCATTATATTTATAGCTCTCGCCGTCAGCCACGGCGATCACGGATCAGATCACTCACCTACTCATACGTCTAAAGCGAAAGCAGTCGGTAGTGATGCGTAAAAGCTATAGCAGTAACGATGGTCGCTTCCCAAAATTTGCTGAGCAAATTTTGTTTGTGCGCTCCCGCTCCGCGGGTCCTGCCAGCTGGTCCGCCCCTAAATTTTTTCGTCTAACGAAAAAGATCTGGGAGCTGCCCCGCCAGCTGTCACCCGTGGCTAACGTGTTTCGTAGCTCTAAGCAAACGTTATTTAGTAAAATATAAGTAAATAAGGAGAAATAATAGTATGGAATCACTCGCATTTGGTCTCGCCTACTCAATCGGCGCCGGTCTCTGTGGTATCGGTATTGGTATGATCGGAGCTGCTGCGCTCAACGCTGCAGGTCGTAACCCAGAAAAACTAAATGATCTACGAACACTCATGATCACGGCAATCGTCTTCGTGGACGCGCTTGCAATCATTGGTCTCGTCGTTGCATTGATGATTAAGTTTTTGTAGACAGTGGAAATTAGCGATACATGAATTACCTAACATACATAGCAAATGCAGAAGTAGCCAAGCAGTCTGATCTGCTCGGTGCTCTTGGTATTACGTGGCAATCGCTCATCATACAGCTAGTATCATTTTTGATTCTCTTGGCGCTGCTCAAAAAATTCGCCTTTCCTGCATTGTTTGCAGCGCTCGATAAGCGCGAAAAAGTTATCGCTGATTCTGTGGCGGCTGCCGAGGATGCCAAAAAGGCAGCCGAGCGTGCCGAAGCAAACACCGAGAAACAGCTGCAGCAAGCCAAGAAAGACGCGGCTGCAATTGTCGACCTTGCGCAAAAGGAAGCAAACAAGATTGCCGATGAGGCCGAAGCACGTGCTGACAAAAAAGCCGCGCATATTATCGAACAATCACATGCCCGCGTAGAGAGTGATATTGCTGATGCCAAAAAAGAGCTTCAGGCTGAAATGGTGAGTTTGATTGCTGCTGCAACCGAAAAAGTTGTCGGAGCAAAACTGGATGCCAAATCCGATGCTGAGCTGATCCGCCGCGCCCTAGAGTCGACTAAGGGAGCCAAATAAATGGCAATAAGTCGACGTGTTTTAGCACGATCAATCGCATCAAAGCTGATTGATGGTGCTGATGCTCAAGTATTGATACCGCAGCTTGCGGCGTATATCGTCGATCAAAAGCTCGTCAATCATGTCGAGGAGATCATCCAGGATATTGCGTATGAGATTTCTCGTCGCGGTGTACTTGATATCACCGTGACAACAGCGCGACCATTAACTGATGACCTCAGACGTCTTGTCAAAGAGTTTGTGAGTCAGCAACAGCAAGTAGATACTATCGAATTTACTGAGACCGTGGACGAATCTATCGTAGGCGGCATCGTCATCGAAACACCCGATAAGCGCTTCGATGCCAGTGTCGCTTCTCGCATAAAACAACTGAAAATGAGTTAACAACCGGAGAAGAGCGAAATTATGAGCACAATAAATGTTAAAGAATTAGCGAGCGAATTGCGACAGTCGATCGAAGATCTACGTGTGAGCGGAGACCTGGCCTCGACAGGTGTCGTGACGCGAGTTGGTGATGGAGTTGCCTGGATTTATGGACTTAAAGACTGTGGGTTTAACGAAGTTGTTCGTATTGAGACCGATAATGAGCCCGTAGAAGCATTTGCACTTAACCTGATGGAGGATGAAATCGGTGCGGTGCTGCTCGGTGATGACACACATGTCAAAGCAGGAGCCAAAGTGACGCTGGTTGGAAATGTTTTGTCTGTTCCTGTGGGACCAGAATTACTTGGTCGCGTCGTCAACCCACTCGGTGAGCCGCTCGATGGCAAAGGACCGATCAAGGCCAAGACAACTGGTCTGGTTGAGCGACCAGCAGTTGGTGTGATTGGGCGAAAAGGTGTCCATGAACCACTAATGACTGGTCTAATGGCGATTGATACGATGGTACCAATTGGTCGCGGTCAGCGCGAGCTTATTATTGGGGACCGTCAGACAGGTAAAACTGCCATTGCTATCGACACGATGATTAACCAAGGTCGGCAAAAGACCGGAATTATCAATATATATGTGGCAATCGGTCAAAAATTAAGCAAGGTTGCTCGTCTGGTTGATCGACTCACCGAAGAAGGTGTCATGGATCAGACAATTATCGTTGCGACCGGTCCAAGTGATGCTGCTTCGTTGCTCTATCTCGCTCCGTATGCGGGAGTCGCCATGGGGGAATATTTCCGCGACAACAAACAGCACGCGCTTATCATCTATGATGATCTGACAAAGCATGCCGTCGCTTATCGTCAAATGTCACTCCTGCTTCGACGTCCACCAGGTCGTGAGGCATTTCCTGGCGATGTGTTTTATCTTCATTCACGCCTTCTAGAACGCGCTGCAAAACTTAGCGATGATCTCGGTGCTGGTAGTCTTACGGCTCTGCCGATTATTGAGACGCAGGCTGGTGATATCTCGGCTTATATTCCGACAAATGTTATCTCGATCACTGATGGTCAAATTTTCCTCGAAACTGATCTGTTTTACCAGGGTATTCGACCAGCGATCTCTGTTGGTCTATCGGTGTCTCGTGTCGGTGGTGCGGCACAGACCAAAGCGGTTAAATCTGTTTCCAGCAATCTCCGTCTTAGCCTTGCGCAGTACCGTGAGCTGGCGGCATTTGCCCAATTCGGTAGCGACCTTGACAAAGAAACTCGTACGATCCTCAACCGCGGCTCTCGTCTGACAGAACTACTCAAGCAACCTCAATACCAGCCAATGGGTATTTGGGAGCAAACAGCTAGCCTTATCGCTGCTGAGTCCGGTGAAATGGACAGTGTGCCAGTCGCTAAAATCAAGCCAGCACAAGCAGCATTACTTACCTACCTCTGGGAAAATGAAAAAGAAGCAATGCGTGAGCTCAACAAAGGCGACAA
>CAZHUZ010000015.1:0-16028 GCA_964535835.1 uncultured Candidatus Saccharibacteria bacterium
TTATCCCTCACTTTGGGGCACGTTCCCACGCGTTACTCAGCCGTCCGCCGCTCCCAACTCACTACGTTCGTTGTGAACTAAATCTCTTACGAGATTTGCTCGCTCCCTCGTTGGATGGATTTTTTAGAACAGCTTTACATCGTTTTATAAAGATGCGGCTGATTAAATAGCCGTTCATCTCTTTTTATAAAGATGCGGCTAATTTTCTTCGAAAATCCCCGCGTCCTGTCTCCAGGACAAACGAGAGTAACAAACCCAATGAGTTGGGCGCTCGACTTGCATGTATTAGGCACACCGCCAGCGTTCATCCTGAGCCAGGATCAAACTCTCCATAAAAGATTTTGAATTTTGGTTCAAAATACCTATCTGTAACAGATAGGATTTAACTGACGAAAATTGATTTGCACTGCCAAATTGTAAACGTTCATATTGTCATACCACCTCAAAAAAATGCGGTAGACTGTTGACCATTATACGCTCATTAGTGAGACGTGTCAACACCTTTTATCGATAAAAACTGGCGGATTACGTTATAAAAAACGCAACAACTAAACCAATGATTACCCCCAGCACTGCACCTGCTGCCACTTCTTTGGGTTTGTGGCCAAGCGCAACTCTCGGTAAGGGATCTTTTGCAAACGGCGATTTTTCTATGAGGCGCACTAGTGCCGCACCTTGCTCGCCGATAGAACGACGTGCCACCAGTGCATCGTATACTGTTATCATCGCGAGAACAGCAACGACTGCGAAAAGATCGCTAAATCCTTCGTGCGCCAAAATA
This sequence comes from uncultured Candidatus Saccharibacteria bacterium, assembly GCA_964535835.1. Taxonomy (GTDB): domain Bacteria; phylum Patescibacteriota; class Saccharimonadia; order Saccharimonadales; family Saccharimonadaceae; genus JAPUDQ01. Next base: position 782 of record CAZHUZ010000015.1, read on the forward strand.
ACGGTTGCCAGTGATATGACGACTGCCGTATGACTGCTCGGCATACTGCCGGAGCGAAAGAATTGTCGCCAATCCTTGTCTTTGCGGGTAGCTAAAACATATTTTATTGTCTGTGCGAGCATAAAGCCGAGGACTGACGACAGTAGATATCCAAAACTACTCTTCATCGTCGCTCTCGTCTGCAGGTTGCTCTTGGATCAGCCCAATAGAAGCAATGCTGTCATCGTCGTTCAAACGCATCACACGTACTCCTTGGGTGGTACGACCAAGCGTCGGGATATCCTTCAAGCCAACGCGTATGGTTTGGCCCTTTGTGGAGATCATGATCACTTCGTTGTCTTCTGGGGCAAGTGATTTAACAGTGATTAGATTGCCTGTTTTTGCTGTCACCACGGCCGCTTTGATACCTACTCCGCCACGTTTGTGAGTCGGGAAGTTAGTCACTTTTGTCACCTTGCCGTAACCCTTTTCACTCATCACCAACAGATTAGGATCATTAGCTGCAAGATCCATACCAACTACTTTGTCTTGAGGGCGCAAGCGGATACCGCGAACCCCTCTCGCTGATCGGCCCATCGGACGCGCATCTGACTCATTGAATCGAATAGCTTGTCCCATCGCAGTTGATATCACCACCTCATCTTGGCCACTGCTTTGCCTGATCCATCGTAGCTCGTCACCATCATCAAGTTTGATCGCAATCAGACCAGTCTGGCGGATATTCGCATAATCCTTAAGTGATGTCTTTTTTACAGTACCATTGGTAGTTGTCATGAAGAGGTAGCCGTCTCCTGTGTCATCCTTTCGAATGCCAACGAGTGAGGTAATTCGCTCTTCCGGCTGTAGCTGGAGTAAGTTTACAGCCGCAACACCCTTAGCCTGTAATCCCGCCGCTGGCACCTCATATGCCTTGAGTCTAAATACGCGGCCCTTATTGGTAAAGAACAGTAGCCAATCATGCGTCGAGCTTGTCACTAATTGGTCAATCACATCCAATTCTTTTGTTGTCATGCCCCGCTTGCCTTTACCGCCTCGATGTTGCCTGCGATAGTCAGTTACCAAAGTTCTTTTTATATAATTTTCTGTTGTTAGTAGTACAACAACATCTTGCTCTGGAATGAGCTCTTCATCACTGAATTTACCTAATTCGTGGTTGATGATCTGGCTTCGGCGTTCGTCACCATATTTGTCTTTCATCTCTAGCAACTCAGTCTTGATGACTTTTAATATCTCGGCTTCGCTTGCTAATATAGCTTCGAGAGCGGCGATTGTTTTGAGAAGCTCCGCAAGCTCTTCCTCAATTGCTTGGCGCTCCAGACCAGTCAAACGTCGCAACTGCATCGCGAGGATGGCTTTGGCCTGTATCTCACTTAGCTTAAACTTCTCTATCAAAGCCTTTTCGGCCTCGTCCTGCGTCTTGCTGGCACGAATCGTCTTGATGACTTCATCGATATGGTCGAGTGCGATCTTGTAGCCTTCGAGAATATGGGCTCGCTCACGAGCCTTGCGTAGCTCGTATTCTGTGCGGCGGCGTACGACAATCTGACGGTGTTTTATAAATTCACTTAGTATCTCGTGGAGACCCAAAATTCTTGGCTGGATACCATCGATGAGCGCAAGCATGTTGTAATGAAAGCTTGTCTGCAATGAGGTCAGTTTGTAGAGTTGATTAAGTACCTTCTTCGGATAAGCGTCTTTTTTGAGCTCGACGACAATACGGATATTACCTCGGGCACTCTCATCGCGTAGATCGCTGATGCTTGTCAGTTTCTTTTCTTTGACTAATTCTGCGATCTTTTCCACTAATGATGCTTTATTTACAGCATATGGCATCTCTGTTATTACGATTTGATGACGACCTTTTTTGGTCTCTTCTATCTCTGCAACGGCACGTATAGTCACACTTCCACGCCCCGTGGCATATGCTTGTCGCATAGGCGCACCACCATACACAACCGCTCCAGTAGGAAAGTCTGGGCCTTTCACGTGCACAAGCAGATCATCAAGCGTTGCTTCAGGGTTGTCTATAAGATGTATCGTGGCATCGACTAACTCGCTGAGATTGTGCGTTGGGATGCTTGTCGCCATACCCACAGCAATACCAACCTGCCCGTTGAGGAGGAGATTTGGTAATTTTGCTGGTAATACTACTGGTTCTTGTTCACTGCCGTCGTAGTTATCACGGAAATCAACGGTCTCTTTGTCGAGATCAATAAGTAGCTCATTACCAGCACGGCCGAGTCGCGCTTCAGTGTAACGACTAGCAGCAGCTGGATCTCCGTCCATCGAGCCGAAGTTACCTTGTCCTTGCACAAGAGGATAGCGCATTACCCAATCTTGCGCGAGACGAACCATAGAATCATAAATACTTGAATCACCATGAGGGTGGTACTTACCCATTACTTCACCAGCGATACGGGCACTTTTAGCAAATTTGCCTCCTGGGCGAAGTCCTTGCTCTCCCATAGTGTAGAGAATTCGGCGATGTACTGGCTTGAGGCCATCGCGTACGTCTGGAAGCGCACGATCAATGATAACGCTCATCGAATAGCGCAGGAAATTGTCTTCCATGACATTTTCGACTGTTCGATGCTCAAGTACTTTTGAGTGTGTCTGGGTAGGTACCATCACCTCACCTTCAATTGGTTCATCAGTTGGTAAATTCGTTGTTGTTTTGTCATCATCCATCACTATACATCCAATTCTTCTAGACTAACGTCTTTAGCGCGCGTCTGGATAAAGTTCTTGCGTAATGAAACTTCATCGCCCATTAGCTTAGTAAATATCGCGTCAGCTTTTTCTGCATCCTCAATTTTTACTTGAACCAATACACGATTTTCAGGATTCATCGTCGTATCCCAAAGCTGTGTTGCATCCATTTCACCGAGACCTTTGTAACGCTGTATGGCCCCTTCGGCCAATCCAGCTTGGCGAGCGAGTGAATCTTGTGGATCAATCTTAGTGCCACGTTCTTTGCGTTCGGCAATAATCTCTTTTAGGCGAAGATCGAGTTCATCTTCATTATAAGCATAAAGACGCTTTGTACCTCCTAATTTGATGAGGAATAGTGGTGGCTTGGCAAGGTACACATGGCCGCCCGCTACCACTTCATTCATATAACGGAAGAAAAACGTCATGAGAAGCGTTGCGATATGGCTCCCATCAACATCGGCATCTGTCATGATAATGATACGGTCATAGCGAAGCCCACTGATATCGAACTGGTCTCCTATGCCCACACCCATCCCCTTGATAAGGCTGACGATCTCATTGTTGTGTAACATACGATCGAGACGAGCTCGTTCAACGTTGAGAACCTTGCCTCGAAGTGGCAAGATAGCTTGCGTCTTGCTATCGCGGCCACTCTTTGCAGACCCGCCAGCTGAATCACCCTCTACAATATACAGCTCACATTCTTTAGGATCTTTGCTCGAGCAATCAGCCAGCTTACCAGGTAGATTGAGACCGTCGAGTGCGCCTTTGCGCAAAACGTTATCACGAGCAGCCCGTGCCGCCTTGCGTGCACGTGCCGCCAAGATTGCCTTACCAACGATCTTTTTTGCAACACCAGGGTGCTCGTCGAGATAGTAGGCAAAATACTCATTCATTACTTGCTCGACATAGCGACGAATTTCGGGGTTGCCCAGTTTGTTCTTGGTCTGACCTTCAAATTGAGGATCAGGCAATTTTACCAAAATAATTGCCGTTAGGCCTTCTCGGATATCATCACCTGTTAGGTTTTCTTCTTTTTCTTTGAGCAAACCTGATTTGCGTGAGTAGTCATTTATGACACGAGTAAGCGCGGTACGAAATCCTATAAGATGCATACCGCCTTCGGGGTTGTAGACATTGTTAGCAAAAGCCTTAACTGTCTCAGAAAAGCCTTCGTTATACTGAATAGCAACTTCAACCATACTATCTTCGACAGGACGCTCAACATAAAATATATCTTCGTCGACAACTTCTTTGCCGATATTTAGGTGTTTGACGTAGCTCTGGATACCACCTTCAAAATAAAATGCGTAGCGCTCACCTGTTCGCTGATCTTCGACTTTGGCTTTAATGCCTTTTGTGAGATAGGCTTGATGTCGCAAATAGCTCAGCACCCATTCATAATCAAACGTAACAGTCTCTTTAAAAATCGTAGGGTCGGGATAAAAGGTGATACTAGTACCATCAGGTCGATCTGTCTTGCCTACATTTTTCAATGGCCCTTGTGGCACACCTATGGCAAATTCTATCCTGTAAAGCTCACCTTTTTTAACTACTTCAGCAACAAGTTTTGTCGACAGCGCATTTACTACTGACGAGCCGACACCATGTAAACCAGATGATACCTTATATCCGCCACCGCCAAACTTTCCACCGGCGTGCAGAACAGTCAATACTGTCTCAAGAGTACTGACCCCAGTCTTTGGGTGCTTATCTACAGGAATACCTCGTCCGTCATCAGTAACACGACAGCCGCCGTCAGCCTGCAAAACTATTTCAACAAATGTAGCATAACCTGCTATCGCCTCATCGACACAGTTGTCCGCAATCTCTTTGATAAGATGATGCACGCCATCATAGCCCGTGCTTCCTATATACATACCGGGGCGTTTTCGAACCGGCTCAAGCCCTTCTAGGACTTGGATCTGACTAGCATCATAACTAGCCGATGGTGTTTGTTTGGCCACTACCTTGCTCCCTCGCTTATTGACCGTACCAAAACGGCCTCTTTACAATACACATATTATAGCGAAAAAATAGTACTCAAACAAGTTGTAAAAAATAGTTGCCAAAATGCTTGCGTTGAACATAATAGTTATGCTATTTTATTGATTAAGGAGTTAATTAAAAACAAAAAGTATGTTTAAAAAACTGGTATCAGGACTACCTTTTTCACCGGCTCTTGTTGGTAGTCTTGGCTACTATTCTCGACAGCTAAAGAAGGAGCAATCAATCCGAAAACTCGGGGTTATCTTTACAATACTAACACTTGCGGTTCAGGTAAGTATTATTCTATGGCCAGCCGAGGCGGCTAATACCGCTAATGCTCACGACACAATATTTGGAGGCGTTTCGAATATAAATCAGATTATTACTTCTTACGATAGTAACTCACGAGACTTAAAATCAATCGCATCTTTCCTAGGAATATCTCGAGAAGATATCTCTGTGATGAAAAAAAGTACTAATATTCCATCAGGTAACTGGATTCATTGGAGCCATGACCTGCTGTCAAATAGCACTGTCACGAGCACATCCACAAAAAACGGGGACATGTTGTCGTACAATAGTATACCATTTGGCTATCACTCTACTGCGTTGATGGGCAATTCGCTAGATGGTCAACATGAAGTATACCTCGGGCACTCAGAAAAGATTGGTTCATTCGCTATAGCTAAAAATAATGGTGATTTTTTTACCAAGAATATGCCGTCGTCTACGTATGCAACTGGCCACGTAAATTCAGCAGCTATCTGTCTGCATAGTAACGGTTTGATTAGTGACATAAATTCTTCCGCAATTTACGACAAGTCGTCATATAATAATTGCAACATATCATGTAGTGACAACCAGACTGATCCTAACTGCCCAAAGAATATTGAACGAAACCTTACCGCTATCAATCTCACCCAAAATACTGCTGCAAATAAAACTACTGCCGAAGCGGGAGATCGTATCCAATATATTTTACTCACTCGTAACACTGGCAAGGCTACTATTTCCATTGATATCTCAAATGTTATCAATGATATACGCGAATATGCCCTGATATTAGATAATGGCGGAGGAAAGATTGACACTACTCAAAGTGGGGTGTCATACATAAGTTGGAATGATAATTCTCTCAAGCCCGGTGAAGAAACTGCAAGAACATTTACCGTCAAAGTGCTTGACCCTGTTCCCCTTACTGCACGAGGAGTGAGTAACCCATCATCATATGATTGCATTTTGGAAAACACCTATGGAGTGAGTAATCAGATTAAGGTAGCATGCCCCTCCACGAAACATGTAGAGCGCATAATCGAACAGTTACCGCCCACCAGTGCAACTATAGGTTTATTGTTTATGACGACCATATCAATAGTAACCATCTATCTATATATTCGCTCCGCTCAGTTATATCAGGAGGTGAAATTAGTTCGAAAAGATTTCAACTCTGACACAAGCATCTAGGATATAAAAAGGAGAACCATGAATACCATACCAAAACCAACTACTAAGCAAAAATTATCATCTTCTTTTAACAGCCCTGAGCTTATCCACCGTATTACTCAGCAAGAAAAAGCTCGTGTCTATCGCCAAATATTATCACGTATTCAAGCAAATATGGGATTACCATCTCGCGTCATGAGCAAAATTATACACTTTAAACTTCTAGACAATTTCAGTGAAGTTGTGTCATCCACCATAGCTCGACCGACAGCTCTACTAACAGGCTCCCTGGCATCTTTAGTCTTTTTGACAAGTATTTATACGATTGGCAAAGTATACGGATACCAACTATCTGGCTTTGAAGTAATCGGGTCATATCTCATCGGATGGCTGTTCGGTCTCGTGATTGATTATATTAAATTTCTTTTTGTATCTCAGAGAACATCCAGTAGACCGTAGTTACGGCTGCTCTCATATAGACTAGGCATTGCTATTCGCTAAGGGAATCTGTACCAGGTGCATCATCAGTTTTATGATGAAGCGTCCCTCGAATATCAATAAATATCTCATCAACATCTCCTGCTTCATCATGGGTAGTACCTGAGTCAGCCTGCTTTTTCGTGTGCCGGACGTTGACCTCACCATCTTCATTGACGACACGTTTTTTTATTTCATTCTCTGTGGAGTCAAGGGCCGATTCCAAGTCAACAACATCGCTAGACAAAGTCGCACTTGCGACCGTCCCATTAGCATTAGCAGGCTGAATTGTGACTGAACTACCAACACCCTCAGCTTGCAACTTCCGCAAACGCCGATCATGACCGTCTGTGACAGTCTTTGAAGAAGGAGCTTGATTTACTATTCCCTCATTATCATTTGTCTTGTGACTCTCTGGCGGAACTTCTTTGGGTGGAGATGAGCGGCTTGGTATCTGTTTTTTTCTTTTCTCGAGCCATTCGTCCAAGAAAGAGGAGCCACTCGTCTGTTGATACGAGGTGTTTGTCCGCCCGGTGTTCTCAGAAGTAGCTGCTACACTATTATGCATTCCCCTCAGCTCCATCTGTCTCTTTTCGCGGGCCTCGTCGCCAGAACGTAAACGCTTGAAGATTTGTTTTTCAACTTCCGAGCGTGGCTGACCATACTTTGCAGCCGATAGCTTCTTGAGTGCTTCGGCTAGTTTTGGCACTACTTCGCCCTGAGGAGAGATTAGCGCCATACTAAATGGCTGTGAAGGTACACCGTTAATCATTACACTCGTGATCGTCTGAAAATTCGGTAGACGCGTGAGATCTTCAGTATCAAACGTCGGAGAGAAGCGCTTCACCATCAGCTCCGCATCCGTCGTACCAATACGCCCAGAAATAATTGTCCCGACGTTACCTATGATCGCTTCACGTATCTTATCAGTCAACTGCGTCATAAACTGGTTTGCCAGAATAAGATTGAGACGGTATTTCCGAGCCTCAGACAAAATTGATTCAAAACTATCAGTAGCAAAGTTCTGAAACTCATCAACATAGAGAGAAAAATCGGTTCGCTGGTCTTCAGGCACATTAGCCCGGCCCATCGCAGCAGCTTGAAACTTCATGACAAATATCATACCGAGTAGCTGGCTGTTTAATTCACCCGTTTTCCCTTTACTGAGATTGACGAGCAAAATCTTTTTATTGTCCATAATGTCACGCAGATTGAAGCCAGATTTTGTCTGGCCTATAATATTGCGCATCATCTCATTTGAAAGAAAGGCGCCAAATTTCGAAACAAACCATCCCAGCACCTCAGATTTATGGTAGTCACTCGTTTGCGCCATTTCCTTATTCCAAAAATCCAAGACTGTTTGATCGGTAACATATTTTAACTTTTCTTTTGCAAACTCATTGTCATTAAAGACCTGAGGTATATCGATAAAACTCGTGCCATTTGGATCACTCATGATCGTCAAAGCTGCATTACGGAACCAGTGCTCATAGCGTGGACCGATAATACCCGTGTGCCCAGGATCATAAAGACGATACAGCATAGCAATCGCCTCTTGCACAAGAAAATCACGCTGATCAGGGGTGTCAAATTCAAAAAGATTAAGTCCTATAGGGCTATCCATATCACCCGGGTTGAAATAAATAACATCTTCTACCCGCTCTTTTGGCACCATCCCCATCAATGCTTCGGCAGAATCACCATGCGGATCGATGAAAGCAAAGCCACGACCTTCATACATATCTTGCATTGCCGCATTGACCAGAAACCCAGATTTACCTGTTCCGGTTTGACCAATCATGTATAAATGACGACGCCGATCAGCTGTGCCTAATCTTATCTCCTTTTTAACACCTCTGAACTCATTATAACCAAGTAGGATACCTTCATCTGACACTTGCCGAGGACCGTCAACTTGTTTGACTGACTGTCGCTGTACCTGTGAAGTTGCGACTTCTCTTTGATCAGGAAGATGGAATATCGTTGCTAATTCTACACTATTCAGCACGTTACTTCTAATAGACTGTGGGAAGAACCGAAATATGAATGACGTTACAAATTGCTCCATATCTCTAGCAACCGAAAACTTGAAACCGTTGCTACTCGGTGAATCAAACATAGCAAAACTTGAAACAACATTTTTCATAAGCACTTGTGATCTCGCGGCTGAATTTGACGATGTAATAACTCTTACCAGTGACTCATAACCTGGATGTTGTGTTTTTTGCTCCATCTTATCAATCTTCATTTGATCGAGATTTGACAATTGTTGTTCTTTTGGTTTTTCTTCTGAAGATTGTGGTGATTTCCACAGCGCCTCCAGTAACTCCCCTGGTTTAATAGCTATGTTGGACCCCGATTTATGAGACCCTTTATTTTTCTTAATCTCCCCAACTTTTGATATAACTTTTTTTGTCCAATTCTCTGATGCAGGTCTAACTAATATTTGAATGCCTATTCCGTCTTCGCGTCCAGCTGCAGATAGTGAGTTTAGCAATGCCCTCATCGCATCACGTTTAGTATCCTGATACGTTGCGATCGGATAAGCGAAATGTTTTCTGAGAGTAAATTCCCCGCCAATTGTTGCACTTAATCTCCCTGCTTTATTAAATAAATTATGTTCTTCAACTTCTTCAAGCCGCGCCGAAGGATATGCCGCCACGATCGCTTGCTGAACAATATCGAGCATGGCATACGGCACTACAACATAAAAATTAATAGTACCTTTTGTGGCAATTAACTCAAAGGTGATATGACGTTGCCCATAGACTTTACTCATAAACCCTTTTGTCGAAGTGCTAGCGATGATATTGTACATAGTCTGTGCCTGCGATAATGCCTCGTCAGTTACATCTCTCTCATCCCTTGCGCCGGCATCAATATTAGTAGTAGAAGGAGGGAGATGTATCATCAGCGGTACCATTTTCAAACCGCGCTCATAATTTTTAGCTTCACGGACTATGTTACGATACTGAATGTATGCGATTGATAAACCACCCGCTAGGACAAGAGCAAAGGCCCCAACAATAACAAATACTTCAGTCACACTACTCCTCTTCCGGCAATTTTAAGTTTTTCCCATAACGTTTGCGTAAATAATCAGCCTGTAACTGGCTAAACGCCTTTTCTTGCATATACGGGTCTTGTTTCGTCTCGCTAATCACCTTTTTTGCTCTTTCCACCCATTGCTTCTCAATCAAACCGTCATCCGTTGCTTCAGTGGGATTATTATCAACTGCTTTATTGTCATTTACCGACTGTTGTGTAATCGTTGGCGCGGGGATCACTGTTGGGACCACGGGTGGCACCTGTATAGATGGTCCTTCACCTACTCCAGCACCTGTCAAACGTTCTTGAGGAGCGGGGACTTCCAACGAAGCTGGCTGTTCCGGGCTTTGCGGTAGTGGTATCTCTGTCCCCTTATGAAAGTTTGGGCCATTCTCAGAAAAGCCGTGAGGGGTTGGCGATGTGGGTTCCATATACAAAGATTATAGACGATGGATTATCATTTGACTAATGAAATGTCTACGCTTTTTCACCAATATTATTCAAGGTGTTTTCTTCAAAACATAAAACACCATCAACACTACCAAGATAGTTATCAATACTACGTCGAACAATTGTATCTTGCCGATTGATCCAAGAGCCAAAAAGCAGACAGGCGCAAAAGCTATCACGCTTGCAATATAGTAATACTTGGAGCGTTGATGATTAAGCTGATATTTAGCGTCGGGGATTTTACTGTGGAGTCCTATAGCCCTGATTGTTATATCAACAGCTATATATAACAAGCTAGCAGACAGCACATATAGCAAAAAAAAGGCCAGCAGTATGCTCGCAACACTTTTGGTCGGGTCTGTCATGTTGAGCAGTATACTCAACGCAAAAAAACACCCTACAGGTATAAAATACGCTATTCGGTGTATCAAAGATTTCATATCTATCACTATATCATCTAGGTGCCGAGGCGCTAGCAGTATGTTGCATGTTGAGCGTGCCTGCGCGACATATCTATATGCTACGATAGCGACATCCGCCACAGTGTATGAATATTAGGGCGCGTGCTATATAAGTAGCGACATGTCGCGCGAGGCGACTTGACCGCTTGCCTCTTCGTGTCGGTAAAGACATTCGGGGGCATAAAGACAGTCAACTTCGCGGAGCTGGCGTCTACTTAGTTACATGCAGACACGTTACTGCTCGACGCGGATTTGGTATTGTATGGCAGTAACATTTTTTGTTTTGTCGCTGCCGCTTCAATACCAAACAACATTGCCACGGCGGGAATTCCGCGGCCTTACATGTATCTACTGAATTGTTGTATGTTCATGCTTTTGTTTGTTTTTGTGTAAAAAGCTTACCCACTTTTATAGCATTGATATGTCTTTAGGTCAATACTTTATCGTCATCAATTTGTTGTAAATTTTTGTTAAATGGATAATTTTAACTATTTTATATCTTATAATGTTGTCGTATTTACTAAATAATCGTTGTGTATAATACTTTAACTATTTATAAGGTGTTTTGTGTATCCTGCAGTGATGAGCCGTCCATATGCTGCGCGAACATCAGGTAGTATAGTCTGCTCTGTTTGAAAAACCAGCTTTGGGTAATCGATGATCCGCTGCATATCACCCACCATAATGTTGATAACATCATCCCGTGGTTGATCGGCATTAACGTATTGATCCATAGCAAGTTGCGGTGAAGTAACATAAAATTTCACATCACGGTCTGGCCATTGCGCCTGAAATGTTGCCAGCGCACGTCGCTCCATATAAGGCTTAGTCACGATCTGAATCGTCAACGCGGCATCGGTGTATTCTGTTGCTGGAGCAGCTCGAACGATAAAAGAGCGTTTTGACCGGTATTTTGCGTTTTTGTTTCAAGCAATGGTGTCTTTATCAAAACATGGTGCTTCATAACGGTATAGAATTGTTCTGCCTGACTAGGTTCCGGCCATGTAGTGGCATCAGGATTACGCTCGAGTGCTCCGTAGCTAACGACAACATACCAATAATGAAATTGTTGCGTTAGCTCAGGCAGCATAGGTTGCGACGCGATCATAACATCTACCTAACACTATCAGACAATCAGCCCGTCTAGGAGGTTGGTGTAGTACTATATAGTGCCATAGGACTTGGCTATCGCCCTCAACCATCTCATGCATATACTACTTTTATAAATAGAAATGCTTATGGTGCAATAATTGAACACCACGATCACCACCATAGACCATAAAAATCAATAGTTATCCACAGGTAAAAATTACATGAAAATACCGTTGACAATAGCGTTTTGAAGCATTATATTAGAGGTAGCCTATGAATACAAAACTTATTCATAAGCTAAAACAAAAAACAAACAGACAAAAACCAAATGAAAACGACCGTTCCTCGCAGGCGGTCGTTTTTTAAGTCCAATTATCTTCTCCTGGATACCTACTTTGGCTCTAATATGTCACGTGACTCGCGCCAACTCCATACCCCGCAATTCGGTGCTTTATACGTCCAATATGCATGTGCCCAGGCTGCATCATCAAATGTCTGCTTTTGCGCAGTATAATATTCATTTACCCGTTCAGCCTCATTTGAAACCCCATTGGCGTAAGCCGTAGCAGGAAGCGCGGCACTCCACTCGCCAATCAGCACCGGTAAATAGTGTTGGATAGCATCCAGTAAGTCCCACCAGTCCTGGTCGGCCTTTTTGACATGTTCCTCAAAACTCATTCTCTGATCCCTGGCGGAGAATACTTGATATAGATGCACATCAAGCACCAGACGCGAGGCATACGAACGTTTTGAGAGCGCTCGAGCCAATCTCAGCGGTAAAAAGGCATCACTGACGATAATCTTGGTATCTGGTGATAGATGCGGCTGTATGGCCTCATATGCCCTGTCGTAATAGCGAAGCAACTTTCTCGTGCAATACTTTACATGAGGCTCATTGATTACCTCTATACCCAGTAGGGCCTTTTCGGAGCCATAGGTACGTGCCATATACGCCAGAGTCTCGAGAGCATGAGATTGATTGTTGCCCACATACAATTGCACTTTGCCAACCTGGCCGCTATGATCTTTACCATTTTGAGAGCCTTGCAGGCCGTGAAAATCTAATATCACCCCAAGACCATGCTTGTCAGCCCAACGAAATGCCCGCTGTATATATACCTCTCCATCGATAAAATCATCTGTTTTTTTGAATAACCAGTACCCTACCGGCAGACGTACAAAATCAAATCCTTGCTTTTTGATCCAGATTAGGTCTTTCTCTGTTATAAACGTCTCACGATGAGCCGTAAGTCTCGATTTGGCCGCTTCATAACCGAGTTCTTTCACAATATCGATCTCTGCTGGCCCCTGGACGCCATCAAATACTCCTGGTATCCAACGCTCTACCAGTAACCACCCTCCCAGATTAATACCTCTACGTGCTTGCCTCATTGAGATCATTATACTCAACCTGTTAAATCTCTGTCACTAGACATACTCCTCAATCTGTTATATAATCATAACCATCGTGGGGCTGAAGTACGCTTTCGACGATTGGAATTTAACAGATCATCTTGCATGCCGACCACTGACGTAATCAGTATTTTAACTGCAAATATTTTTGCTTCTGCAAAAGCTTTTGTTGCTCGTGCATTTGCACCCAACTACGCTTTTGCGACAGCTGTAGCCTAAGTGCCGCAGCCGCTCCGTCTCTGATGCCTCATAGGGGTCACGGAGTGTCATATTCATAAGGCTTGGTCCCGTCGTCGCTGTGGAGCGACGTGACGACATTTATCCATAGGACGTGAGATACTATTTTTGTCGATTCTCGAGGTATCTCCGTAAATACAGAGTTGACTATGCATGAAGACGGATGATAGGTTACCATTCGGACCCGGGCGCACTACCCGGCAGCTCCACCAGAGAAAGTACCCGACTACATATCGCTTAAGATAGTCGGGTTTTTTCTTTGGTGTTACACTTGAAATAATATGTCCGCCCATACCTATACTGTTGCCCCTATTGGCTATGATGGCCAGATCGTTAAAGTTGAGTGCGATACGACAAAAGGCCTCCCGACATTACAAATCGTCGGGTTGGCCACACGATCAGTGGACGAAGCAAAAGAACGTGTCCGTAGCGCCATACGTAATTCACACCTAGATTTTGCCAACAACAAAGTCACTGTTAATTTATCACCCGCCAATATACCAAAAGACGGTTCCCATTATGACCTGCCTATTGCAATCGCCATTTTGGTACAGACAGGACAGCTTCGTAGCAAAAATATCAACGGTATTGTCTGTGCTGGTGAGCTCGGTCTGGATGGAAGTTTGCGCCCCATACGAGGCAGTATCGCGATGGCAGAAACAGCAAAAGAAGCGGGCTTTACGACACTGATCGTCCCTGCGGCAAATGCCGAACAAGCCTCATTAATAACAGATATAGATGTTATAGGATTTACTACGTTATCTGAATTATATCTTCATCTATGTGGTGAAAAGATCATCACCAAAACTATTCCCAAAAAACATCACAATGATGTCTCTCGTACATCATTAGACATGAGCGATATACGAGGTCAGGAACACGCCAAACGAGCTCTACTCATCGCAGCTGCTGGCCACCACAATGTCATGCTCGACGGTCCTCCCGGCGCGGGCAAGACCATGCTGGCAAAGGCTTTTGTCGGTATCCTTCCCTACCCGACCACAAATGAAATGATTGAGATCACCAAGCTTCATAGTCTCAGTGGGGATGCCGAAGACAAGATAATCACCGAACGCCCCTTCCGATCTCCTCACCATACGGCTAGCTTTATCTCTCTCGTAGGTGGTGGTACACGACCAGTGCCAGGCGAGATTAGTTTGGCACATCGTGGCGTCCTGTTTTTGGATGAGCTCCCCGAATACCCACGCCAATCACTTGAGTCTTTGCGCCAACCACTTGAAGACCGTGTAATACATGTTTCTCGTGCATCGAGCAAAGTCACTTACCCTGCAAATTTTATGCTGATAGCGACCAAGAACCCTTGTCCGTGTGGATTTTATGGTGACCCGACACACGAGTGCACTTGCACGACGACACAGCTCCTCAATTACCAAAAGAAAGTTTCTGGCCCCTTGCTTGATCGTATCGACCTCGTGGTCCATGTTGCCCGCGCATCTGAAAAGGACTTCTTACAAAAACATAGTAGCGTTGCCCCTGTCTCTGATCAGTGGCGTTCACAGGTGCAGTCAGCACGTCAACGCCAACGAGATCGTTATGAGTATGAGCTCAGCAATGCAGAGCTTGATAGCAAACAAATTGCCAAGCTTGCCATGCTATCAAATGAAGCCGAACAGCTCCTGCAATCTGCGGCTGCAAAGATGCAACTGTCTGCTCGTAGTTATTTCAAGGTCGTCCGAGTTGCCCGTACTATTGCCGATCTCGAAGCTTCCCCTTCGATTTTACCCGCCCACATCGCAGAGGCTTTGCAGTATCGTGCCGAAACCGCCACAAGCTGATCCCTGTTGATTTACCATGTATGATCTGTTACAATTACTGATTGAAAATATTAACCCACGTAGGCTGCTCCGGTGGCCGCGTACATAAGAGGAGACGGTATAAACAATCGATCGATTCGCATCAACGGT
>CAZHUZ010000016.1:0-4120 GCA_964535835.1 uncultured Candidatus Saccharibacteria bacterium
GCGCCGATATCACGCAGTTTTTTGCGAATGACATCATGATCAACGTGTAAAAATTTTGCTTCTATCTCGGTATTCATTGCTACAGCTTATCATCAAAAGTAAAACTATTGTTCATTTGTGTATAATCTTTCTACCGCAACATTTCTTGACTCAATTAGCCGCGCCGCCTCATCGGCTGCAAGAACCATCATTCTTGATTCTTCTGTGGTGCGGGGATCAAATACACAATCAGCTGCACGTATGTTTATCCGTTCTTGAAGAATTTCAGCTTGTTCTAAATCTGAGAGCTTACTCGATACTTGAATTAATAAATGCCGTGTATCACTCAAGACTACCCCCGTATCATCAAGTAAGACATCGAAAACCTGCTCTGGATCACGATGTCCTCTTCGCATCAGCCGATGAATTAGTGTTTTATGAAATGGGTCAGAATCAATTACAACTAATTTCTCTACCGGATAACTCCCTAGCATCGTCCGTAATCGTTTTATCTTTTCTATGAAATGTTCAGACGAGTTGACCCGCGACTCATCTATACCTTTCTCGTCAAACTCTTGCGCCCATGTCGTATCACCCCAGGTATTGATATTAGTTCCACTTATAACTTCAGCACCATCAAACCGTCTACAAAAAGTCGATTTGCCAACACCATCTGGACCAAATACTGAAATCAGCGTCATATCGTGACTATATTATAACATATAAATATATTTATGTAACTCATCAAGATATTTTATACCTTAGCATCAATGATCCGCTTATGCTTGCGAAACTAGATATTCTATTTTACTATTACGAAATGCCTGAATATTTATTTGAAACAACTCGTCCGACAGGAGCAATACAGTCGACAATGTTGCGTCTTGATACCCATCCATCAGGGATCATCCTCCCAAACGGTCTGATACGCGTTACTTTTCACGAATTAGACCCAACCACAGAGACTGAACTTTATCTCCCTTCGCCTCAAGAAGTCGCAGGTTTTTCTCAGCAACTAGAGATAGATGACCGTGCCGTTGATTCACTTAGCTTTACCGAGATTCATTTCAACGCTTTTGCGGCGAGATCCCTCGCAATGTGTCAAGAAATTCTCAAAAACCATGGCATAAAAACTGCGGTACTGCAGGCAAACATAGAAAATGATTCATCACCTGAGGCAAAACTAGTACAACAATTAGGCGCTGTACTGCAAGGTCACGAAATTGAACCCGGTGATGACAGTAGACTCCATACCGGGCTCTATCTCTAAGAGTGTCAATCTATAGCTCATACTCTGTGATCGTCCACGGGTGTGATGAGCAATCACTGAACTTGATATAGCTAGGCGAAACGAGTATATGCATCTGACCTGGTTTGTCACGAAATGGTAATGATTCTGGCCGCTGCCTGTAATGCTCATTGGCTAATTTAGCAAATGCCGCCTGAGACAATTTCTTTGCCTTCCCTTTTATCTGCGCCGTCAATCGCGCGTCCATATCGATCACCGCCATCGACGCTCGACTATCGTAGTCGATATTGTGCGCTTTACGAGAGGCTTCGCTTGTACCGATAATATAATCACCATCATCCGTCACCGAAAACGCCACATACGCCGACTCTGGTGCTCCGTCCTGATCAAGCGTCGAAAAACTGCACATAATCCGTGTCTTGAGCCAATCATTGAGCTCATCACGAGTTGGCTTCCAACCTTCGCCCTTCGCATGCCTGTCTTGTGTTTTCATTGTTTGTGATTCTCCGAAATCTCTTTATAATTCTCTTTAAGCTGTTCGATAATCTCTTTGTATCCCTGGTTGTTTACATAGTTCCACGCCGCGTCATAATCTGGCCACTTTTTGCATAAACTTTGATCATTTTTTGTTCGATCTGGCTCATGCAACACGTCTTCAAATATAGACTGTAGTATTGCATGGACAGGTATGTGAATGAGCGTATTAAAAGTATGCTCTGCGCCAAAAAGCTTTGTCCATTCATCAAAGTATTTTGTATCATATTTTGTCTGGATGTTATCCGTCAGTAAACGATGGATAATTTCATGAGTCAGCACTTCAACAAATCGATCTGGTTTGTATTTGATCCCGATTACCATTGGATCGCTAAATGCATAAAACCACGGTGCGATGTTTACATCGATGATATTCTGACGAAATTCGAGACCAGTTATATCGCACATGCCATGGATAATTTTCTGTTCATTAGGAAGCCATACCTCTTGATAGCCTTTGACAATTTCATCCATCTCTTCATACGTTGCCAGATGCTCGTCTTTTTCCGCCCAAAGCTCATGCAAATGCACTGACGCTGCATCATAGAGCAGCCATGCATTTTTTATGCGAATTTCAGGGTATGTCATATATGATTTCCTACTCATAACTTTATTCTACGATAGATATGCCCCGTCTTCGCAATGATGCGATCAATATCTTTTGGTGATATAAATATCGTCGCTGTATTGTCGTTCGGATGAAATCCAAGCTCATGTTCGCTCATCAATCTCTCATCGATAATAACCTCAATTTTATTTTCGGCATCGTTAAGCAGCCCAAATAGCGATACTGATCCGGGTTTAACGCCAATATATGATTCAACCTGCTCTGGTCGCACAAACGTCAATTTCTTGACTCCGAGATCACTCGCAAGCCGTTTCATATCGAGCCGCTCGTCGCCTCGCATGATGACCATCCAGACTCGATCCCCCTTTTCTTCCCGCACCAGCAAACTCTTCACCGGCACCTTTTCGCTCAAAACCGTACTCGACTCCGCCACCGTAAACACCGCCTCGTGTTCTTGCAAACGATAATCAATCCCAAGATTATTGAGTAGCTCAAAAACAGGCTTACGCATTTTTATCTATCCTGCCAAATTTTCTTGACCCATCCGAGCGCCAATGTTGATAGCAAAAACCCAACGACAGGCACAAGCGCATTTAGCCACGGATCAATATGTATGACAAATGCCAGATATGCACAAACCACGATATACGTCAGAATAGCGATCGCAATACGTCGTGTCCAGCTCGTTTCCCAAGACTTGTCTAGCTCCACTCGCTCATTTCGTTTTTCGATCTTCTTTATTCGATCTTCTAAGTTCTTCATGACTTAATTGTATGTGTTTCAAACCAATTTGCAATCTCATCAACTGAGAGATGATCGACAGCAATTTTTACAGCAAAGTCTTCAACCTCTCCCCTTTCTGCCGTCATTTTATGATGATTTATTTCAATCAGTGTCATCGCGCACAGCATCGCGGTACGCTTGTTGCCATCAACAAACGGATGATCGGCAATTATACCCCGTGCCATTGCGGCGGCTTTTTCGCACAACGAAGCATACAATTCCACCTCAAAGACTGATTGAAACTGAGTGGCCACCGCAGATTCAAGCCTTCCAATATCACGAACCCCTGCCGAACCGCCATCTTTCTCAAGCACTAGTACATGGAGTTGCAATATCTGCTCAAGTGTCAGATATATCATGTTTTATCTATTCGCCAAGTTTGAAAAATCTTGGTTGTAACGATCAAGTAAAGAATTAGCAGTTTTCAGCACGTCGGTAGAGTCAGTTTGTGCAGTTTTCTTGCGCACTATCAATTCGAGCTCTTCTCCCGTATCAGCGTTGAGAGCCTTCAAGTCCTTTGCTGGGATCGTAACGCCCCGGCTAGTCCCGATTTTGATAATTTTCTGCGTTGTCGTAATAGTCATACAAAAATACTAGCATAATTATAATAACATTACAATAGTATTATAATGTTTTATCTAAACTAAATCGACTACTGTCACTCGTTTTTGCTCAGTCGTATCGCGAGCGCGTATCGTCACCGTGTCGTCTTCGAGTGTGTCAAAATCAATCACAACACAGTATGGCGTACCGATCTCGTCCTGACGGCGATAGCGTTTACCTATGTTGCCGTTGTCATCCCACATAATATTGCCATATTTCTTTTTCAAAGCGTCGTAGACTTCGCGAGCTTTTGCGACAAGTTCTGGCTTGTTTTTAAGGAGTGGAGAGACAGCATATTTGACTGGTGCCAGGTGATCAGGTAGCGCCAAATAGACGCGTTTCTCCCCATTTTGTTCATCCTCACGATAGGCACTACTTAGCACCGCCATGAGCGCGCGCTCGAC
>CAZHUZ010000016.1:4220-14790 GCA_964535835.1 uncultured Candidatus Saccharibacteria bacterium
TATTCAATCTCCATCTGCTCAAACTCGCGCGAGCGAAATACAAAATCGCGCGGTGAGATCTCATTGCGAAATGCCTTGCCCTGCTGAGCAATACCAAATGGTAAATCAGGATAAAAACTATCGACAACATTGCGATAATTAGTAAAAATACCCTGGGCAGTCTCAGGACGCAGATAGCTAATTGCAGCCTCATCATCAACCGGCCCAACAGTTGTGCGAAACATCATATTAAATGCCCGAGCCTCACCAAATGTACCAGTTTGTCCGCAAGCCGGACATTTATTTGCATCAACGAGCTTGTCAGCACGAAAACGACCTTTGCAATTGCTGCATTCAACCAGTGGATCAGTGAATGTATCGACATGTCCACTTGCCTGCCAGACTTTTTGGTTCATCAGTATCGCCGCATCGACACCATACATGTCATCGCGCTCATCGACAAACATTTTCCACCATAGATTCATGATATTGCGTTTGAGCTGTACGCCCAATGGGCCATAGTCCCATGTACCGCTCAATCCACCATATATATCACTACCCTGATAAATAAATCCTCGGCGTTTTGCCAAACTAACAATATTTTCTAATTTAACGTCGCTCATATAAGAGTTATTGTATCACAATGCCAAATATTGAATTTATAAAACAATCATTTTATAATATATTCATGTTTATTAAGCATACTCATGAGTTCGCTTTTAACAGTATGTCGGATGACCCGCCGTCGTATTCTGATGCTGCAAAGGCCTACGAAGCGTTGGCTGATCATGCTGAGACTCGATCAGACGCAAGTCATTATTACACTATGGCGGCAATTGCATTTCGTTTAGCAGGCGATCGCGACCGTAGTATGCAAAATGGCATGTTTGCAAAAAATTTCGCAGACGACAAAGAAACCCGCTATGGCATAATTGCTACCCTCCAACGAGTCGACGACATAATGCGCACTCAATAGCTTTGACGCTATTCGTGGGCAATACGACCAATAATTGTCAGATCGTTAATTAGCGCTTCGACATTTTTTATCTGATTGATAACGCGAGGGTTTTGGGCACTCGCTACGCGTAATAACTTGATATGGTCACTTGTATACACACCATTTGCGTCATACACAAATGAATTTTCCTCAACGTCGTATCGGTACGTTGCATCCTCAATCAATTTCATACCATTTTCATCGGTAGATAAATTGATGCCGACACCTAACAGTATTGCCATTTGTAGTCGATACCATAATTCAACAATTCGTCGATCGATATCATGATCGTTCAGGCAATCCAATGCGTGCCGAGTCAGATCGTAAAACGCTGGCTCTGATAGTATTTCAGCGGCCTTTGCTATATCTTTTAACATAAAATACGCAAATTGGAGACGATCATAATCCTCAAGTATATGCCCAAAAAAAGTATCGAGTCGCGCACTCGTCACAATAGCCAGCTCGCCTTTGCCTTGATGTAATGTCAAATCACATATAGCCAGCAGTTCAATCCCGCCGGCAAGTTTGCTTTTTTCACGACGTACACCTTTGGCGATCACGCCTAGCTTGCCCTGTTCTGGTGTAATAATCTGCATGATGCGATCTGCTTCACCATAATTAACACGCGACAAAACAATTGCTTTCGTACGCAACGAACTCATATGACGCTACCATCTATCATTTATTCATTACCATTTACCAATTCTTCTACCGTTTCACGTAACAATTTCGGCGTCAGTGAGGCTTTGTCGAGTATCTGTACTACACCATATGGCTTGACGTCGTCGATCGATAATCGCTGAGCCAAACTTGTACACAATACTATTGGTAATTTTGCCGTATCATCATATGATTGCAACTCATGTAGCAAATCAATCACCAGCCCCCGCTCCAACATGACGTCAGCAATGATGAGATCGTAGTCGTAGCTATCGATCAGATCCATTGCATCTTGACCATTTTGAGCAGTATCGACATCGTATTCTTCGAGAATATGAACATAACTATCCGCCAACCATCGATCATCTTCAATCAGAAGTATTCTTGGCGTCATAACAATGACAGTGATAATTGTTGCGATGCAGGCAAACTGAGCGAAAAGGTAGCACCGACATCACGATGACGCTGCATATTCAATTGTCCGTCCATGTGTTTGGCAAAACTTTCGGCAATCATCAGCCCGAGCCCACTACTGCGCGGACGTGAATCCAATGCTTGTGGCGTTCGACCAATATTTCGTCGGATCTCACGCAAATGAGAGGTCTCCGGTCCGAAGTCTCTGACACTCGCAATGACCCTGTCGCCTTGTCGCGCAGCGCCCAATATTATTGGTCGATCGGGATCATTGTGTGTCAAAGCATTATCACACAGCCCAATCATAACTGACCTTAACAGTGTACGATTGCCAACAACTGTCGTACCTCCAGACGGCACACGAATTTCCATCTCTTGACCCAATGCCTGCGCCAGTGGTTTCATCTCATGGGCAACATCATAGTACAGTGACGAGAGTGTGATTGGTTCGCACTCAAAGAGTGTATCTTGCATACGTGCCACGCGTGTCAGGCCTTCTACCAATTGCAAACTTCGCTCAGCCGTCAGTTGTATTCGTTCGGCGGCCGTCGCATCAGTAACCTCTTGCAACTCCAATGCTAATTGTCGTATCAGGACGAGTGGGGATTTTAGTTCATGAGCAGCCGCCAACAATGTCGGTATATCTGACCATTGATTTCCCTCAAGCTCCATATATAAATGGTAAATGGTAAATGGTAAATAGTAAATGGCAGCATACCAAGGAAATGGATACTATCACCTGCCACAAAATGTCACCTTATCATTTTGAATCTCTAAACTATGGATTGAATGAGAATGTTTTCATAATAGTATTGTCAAAATCAGTCTTATATTTGACCGAATCAGTTGCCATCGTCAATGTCTTATCGCGTACCTGGAACAAAATTACCGAGCCTTCGCGATCCTTAGAAAATTTCCCATCAAGCCTTATGCCACTAAAGCCGTTGATAGTATATGGTGTGCTGTTAAGATCACCTTTTTTGATGAGACCTTCATAGGTTTTAAGAACTGATTCATAGGGAGTGTCGACTATTACAACACGCGTTGCAAAAGGTTGTTGCTCAGAAATCGGCGGAACAATGTTAGGGTAGAGATATGTCTCAAGACCACCGCTATTCTTTGCGACAAAAACACTCCACGTCTTAGGATATTGGAAACTGACGCGACCGAGAGAATCGGGGCCAACAAATTCTCTTGTTGGAACCTTTTCCTGCTCTATAAAACGCTTTTCGTCTTCTTTTTTTTGATCTTCTTTAGCGATCTCGACCGCAGCGTCTACCTTGCGTTGAACATTTTGTTTTTGGTCCTGAAACCCGAGGTATGAGAATATTGCTGCACCCACGAAAATGAGAGCTAAAATTGCCGTTACGATATTGGATATTAATAATGGGTTAACTTCCCCTGCCTGGTAATGCTGTTTCATACTTACGACTATACCTGAATTATCAGTGTATTGTAAAGCTTATGTTTTATTTGCTATGTGCGGATAGTGATACAGGTACATAGCTCCCAGGTGTCTCAATGGTTTTTTATCGGCAATCGTGAATCCATAACTAATAAAAAACAGTTCATTTTCGCGGCTCCAATGTATTAGTTTTTTATGAATAGCATCTATATTCCGTCCCGTTGTAAACGTATATACAACCGTTGTACCATCCGGCAAAGCATCAAGGAGGAGGTAGTCTCTCATTTTTACTGTAGTGTATTCATCATGAAGAAACCTCAACTTTGCTATAGCGATCAATAGTGGATTTAGTTCGTAACCAATTACCTTGGCACTACAACGTCTCGCTTCAGCGAGTACTATACCATCACCCGATCCCAAATCAACAAGAGTATCACTAGATGATAGCTCATACAGACTTTTGAACGCTTTACGCAATTGACGCCGGTGGCTCGGTACGTAGGGCGCGCCCCGTAGCACAATCAATCCAAAACATACTATCAGCACAAGTGCGATAGCATAGAGATATATCATGACTCTTTATCGAATTTTTCTTTGAGAACAGTAATTTTATTTTCTAGTGTCGAGAGTTTGCTACGAATATCGTCAGCTAGCTTGGAACCTTCTTCAAATTTAGTCAGGGCTTCTTCCATATCAAAATCGTCTTGTTCAAACCACGCAACGATTTCATCAAGCTGTGCTAGTTGTTCTGACAAAGTTGGTTCATTTGTTTTTGACATGTGTTACTCCTGCGGTTATTATACTTGTTTTCGTCTCGATTTGTACCTCATTACCTATAGCCACCTCTGTTATAATTCGTCCCGTTTTGTCTCGCAACAATGCATAGCCACGGGCCAGCACAACCCGAGGATCTAGCTGATTTATCACCATACCGAGCTGATCAACACGCGCTTGCGTGGCGGTGTGTCTGTCGTGGATCGCATCGAGTGCCCGAGATTGTTGTAGATACATATGCTGTCGTGCGTCAGTAATTCGTTGCGACAATCGACTAATCATCCGTGCCGTATCACGCGCAACGAGCTTCGCCATCTCGGCACGATCTGGCACAAGTATCTGTGCCGCATTACTCGGTGTCGCCGCACGAACATCTGCCGCGAGATCAGCCAGACTGGTATCGATCTCATGACCGATGCCTGTAATCACAGGCACACGACTACCAGCAATCGCACGGACAAGTGGTTCATCATTAAAAGCACTCAGATCATCGGCGCTACCGCCGCCGCGAATGATCGCGATAACATCAGGTGGTTCCGCCATTTGATTAAAGTGATTGATGGCACCAATAATCTGCTGTGGCGCACCAGCACCCTGCACGAGCGTATGAGCAACGATGATCTCTACACCGCCCCAGCGCTGGTTGATTATCTTGATAAAGTCTGCGTATCCAGCTGCCTGTGTACTGCTTATCACGCCAATCTTTTGGGGTATCGCAGGTAGGCTGCGTTTGCGCTCAACAGCAAACAATCCCTCTTTATCGAGCTTTGCCAGTAGTAGCTCAAACGACCGCTTGAGGCTACCTTCACCCAATGGCTGTATATCTCGCACTGTCAGACTAAATTTACCCCATTGAGTCAGTTTCGGCTGCGCAATGATGCGTACACGCATACCATCCTCGATCGGCACGCGTAGTTGATAGACAGTCATAAAACATCCAAGCGTTCCACCTTCGTCTTTGATATCAAAAAAGACATATTTGTTTTGATTTACTTTAAAACTACTCACTTCGCCATCGATGACGATCGTTGGATAGGCGTACTCCAGCGTTTGATTGATAAACGCGATTGCATCGCTAACTGTTAGCGGTGTGTTTTCCATATTTGTTGAGTGCTTTCTGATAGAAATAATATCCACTGACAATAGTCGCCAGTATCAGTAGGGTCCGTGTCAGTAGTACGGCAGCGATAATAGCTCCTTGATTGATACCAGTTGTAACAAGGAACCCTACCATCAACGCCTCAAAGCCACCGACACCACCAGGGGTGAAGAAAAACGTACCGGCCAGCGCAGCTAGGCCATAGGCAATGACGAGCGGCGCGGGGTTGATGGGCGTTCCAAGAGCGAGAAATGTGATCCAAAACATGCCGACATCTGCCAACGTGAATATCACGCCCCACATAAATGGCTTGAGCAATACTCTCGGTGATTGAGCCAACTGTACGTAGTCATCATGCAAGTCGGCAAAAAATGCATCCACTTTTGTTCCATTGAGCAGTGGCTCGGGTCTTCGCAAAACGTATCGCCAAAAACGATTTGCATAGCGCGTGATCATACTCGCAAACTTGTGAAGTCGTGATTTGCTAGCAATCACGTATATCAGCACGAGCGACGCAAAGATGATTGTTGACGCAAGGCCGCTGGCGACGAGTATGGTCGATCGACTAATCTCACCGTCTATCGTAATTGCAAAGACCGACAAAGACAAAAGAGCTAAAAATCCCAAAAACGTCATCGCAAGTCGTACCACCTGTGCTAGAGTTGCGCGACCAGCACTGACGCCGAGATGGCTCAGTCGCCACGTCATATACGACGCGCCCGATACGCCACCACTTGGTAATATATGATTAACGAAATTAAGCTCTAGCGCCATTTTGGCTGTCTCAATTCGCGACACGTTGAGGTCGTATTTTTCTTTGAGATAGCTAAACACCATTGCTCCAGCAGCATAATAGCTAATTGCCTGGATAGGAAAGATGAGTAGCAAAATCCACATATTGACACTACCTAGTAGATTCCACGCAGCGACAAGCTCATGGCGCGAAAAGTAAACAATAATCGCCACCATCACGAAGGTAACGATACTAATCCATGTTTTTGCCGGAATGCGACGCAGCATATGCATCTCATTATACCTCAGCAAACGACCGAAGATGCTAAAATAGATATATGCAAACTCTCTGTATCCTTGGTCGACAGCCAGCTATTGGTCTGGCCGAACTCGAATCTCTTTATGGTGCAAAAAATGTCAGTCCTCTCGATGATCATGCTGCTCTCGTCGAAGGCGACGTTGACTTTGAGCGTCTCGGTAGCAGCATCAAGTGCGGCGAGTTTATCACATCAATCGACAGTACAAACCCTCAAAAAGTATTTGATTTTTCTCGCAAAGCACTGCCCAACTATATAGCTGATTTTCCCGAAGGCAAAATCAAACTTGGCGTCAGTATGTACGGAATCTCAATGCCAACAGACAAGATAAATGCCAATGCACTCAGCCTCAAAAAAGCAATTCGTTCGACTGGTCGATCAGTGAGAGTTATTCCAAATACCGATCACGAGCTCAGTAGTGCACAGACACTGCATAACGCCCTTACTTCAGACCTAGGCGTCGAACTACTGTTCGTCAAAGACGGCACCCGAACACTAATCGGACGAGTATCACATGTCCAAGATATCGACAGCTACACACTGCGCGATCGTGGTCGACCAAAGCGTGATGCATTTGTCGGCATGCTCCCACCCAAGCTCGCACAGACGATTATCAATCTAGCTGTCGGCGATGAGAAGGAACAAAGAAGAAGGATGAAGGATGACATAGTCACAATCCTCGATCCATTTTGTGGGACTGGTGTCGTCCTACAAGAAGCAGCGCTAATGGGATACGCCGTCTATGGCACAGATATCAGCGAAAAAATGGTGCGCTATAGCCGCGACAACATGAATTGGGCGATGGAAAAATTTCATCTCCACACCTCGTGCCACTATGAAACTGCCGATGCGATGGCGCACACTTGGCGTCAACCAATTGACTTCGTCGCCGCTGAAGGCTATCTCGGGCAACCGATCGGCGGCCAGCACCCTACTCCAGAAAAACTACAACAAATTATTTATGATAGCAACATTATCATGCGTGGCTTCTTAAAAAACATCGCTCCGCAGATCAGTAGCGGTACTCGCCTCTGCATCGCCGCTCCTGCATGGCACATCGACGGGACGACGCACCATCTCCCAATGCTCGATGAAATCGATATGCTCGGATATAACCGCGTTGTGTTCACTTATGCCACAAACGACGAGCTAATCTATCGTCGTGACGACCAACCAACTGGCCGCGAGCTACTGGTTCTTGTCAAGAAATAGTTTTTTTGATACAATAGTCCGAGTTTCAATAATAATATTTAGAGGTCACGTAGTACTATGTCACATGTCAAAGCTGGTGGTACCAGTAAAAATATTCACAACAATGCCGGACAACGCCTCGGCGTCAAACGCTATGGCGGTCAAAAAGTAAATGCTGGCGAAGTTCTCGTCCGTCAAACCGGCGCCACCAAACAAGCTGGTGACGGCACCTACATGAGCCGTAACTTTACCATCCACGCCGCTATCGCAGGCACAGTCGGCTTTAAAAAAGTCAAAACTCGTCGCTTTACCGGCAAAACCGAGCACCGCACACAAGTTACTGTACAATAGTAATCATTCGCTATTGAATTTAAAAATCCCGATGCTATCGGGATTTTTAGTTAGTTAGTCTATATTACTTGATTGAGTCCCATGGACGAGAATCCGGTTGCTGTGGGGTAATGCCCGTCTCCTTCCAAACTTCAGCTCGTGGACGATTGCGTCCGTCGAAACCATCTGCTCGAGTAGGCTCCTCGACAGAAACGCCAGCAGCGTGAAGCGCATCGTCTCCAAGCTCTTCACGGATTGGCTGCTCTGCTTTAGTTTCGAGTTGGGCGTCCTTTTCTTTTCCAGCCTGTAAATGACGTGTCAGGATAACAATTTCACGACCAGACTCGACGTCAGTCAGTACCGTTACGGGCTCACCGTCTACTTTACCCTTGCCCGTATCGATCATTACATTTTCTCCGAGAGTACGACGAATATTCGGTACAGCGCTACTGAAGTCTTCGACGCGGACGCCCTCGATTGTACGAGTTGATGTGCGGTTTTCTGGATGATGTGACATGGATTCTGACATTTTTGTTTTCCTGGTTATATTTTCATGATAGCAAAGAATTGACATTTTGTCAATATGCTTATGGATACCAAAAGAAAAGCAGACCATTGAGGCTGGTCTGCGGTGCCTTGATATGAGAACGTCATATCGCGTGATGCCCTATCAGTGGGCGGGAGCGGGAGGTGACAACGCCTTCTTTGTCATCTCAGGACAGAGCCCTGCTCGCATGGTGCGCAAGCTGGGCGCATCTGTCACAAACCCATGGCCGATCTCCAGATCACTGAGGAGTTTGTCGGCAGCACGAAGGGTCGCCTCGTCGACCTTGGCACAAGTGGCCAGAACGATCTTGCTCCGCATCTCAGGCAGTTGCCCCAGAGTGGCCGAGTCGTACCCGACTTGCTGACGCAACGCCTCCTCTGCCTTGGCGATGTCCTCGTCGGTGATCATGGGCGTTGAGGGCATTGGTGTTGGCAACTTCGTGGGCGTGAGCAGTAGTGGTGCATCACTCGACCTGAGATCATCGATGTACTGACACCCCTCTGCATTCGCCGAGGCATTTCGATCTTCCATGACGCCCAGATCACAACTGGTGTAGTCGTCGGTGACGCTGTGCACACCGAAGAAGAAACCGATCGCTGCAGC
This sequence comes from uncultured Candidatus Saccharibacteria bacterium, assembly GCA_964535835.1. Taxonomy (GTDB): domain Bacteria; phylum Patescibacteriota; class Saccharimonadia; order Saccharimonadales; family Saccharimonadaceae; genus JAPUDQ01. Next base: position 13,269 of record CAZHUZ010000016.1, read on the forward strand.
GGTGATGACGATGAAGATCAGCAGCCCAAGCGCACCCGGCTCCAGAGGAGCTGGTAGCTTGTCCTCACCGACAGCCTGATCGGTCGTGTTCTGATAGGTGCTGTCCATGGCGCTTCCTTTCGATAGATGGAACCATGAATAGTAAAATTATAGCAAAAAATTGACTATTTGTCAATATATCGTAATAAAACTATTGGATACCGAGCTGGTGTTTGATGCGGTCAACGACATCGCTAATAACAACTTGAGATTTGACGAGATAGTCGTCTGCTCCGAGTTCGACAGCACGCTCTTTGTCTTTTGGCTGACTGAGAGCGGTGAGCATAATGATGCGAACATTCATCGTTTCAGGGGTATTGCGAAGGATATCGAGGACATCAAAGCCATTGATCTTTGGCATCATGGCATCGAGCACAATGAGATCTGGTTTGAATTCAATAGCTGTCGACAGAGCTAATTCGCCATTGGCGACATGCTCTACCTCAAAGCCTTCTAGTGTAAGGCGAGATTTGTACACTTGCGCTAGCGTTGTGTCGTCTTCGACGAGGAGGATTTTCTTTTTCTGCATATGTCTTTATTGTAAATCGTTATTGATTGATGGTAAATAGCATTAACGAAGCATCTCAAGCGCTTTGTCTTTTTGTGGGTCACGTCCTGCGGTGAAATCTTCGTCGCTCATGCTAATCACTGTACTGGGCGTAATTCCCTCTTTGCTGATATTTTTACCTTTTGGCGTATACCAGCTAGCAATCGTTACCTTGAGGCTACCGCCATCTTCGAGCTCACGCACGTCTTGGACGACACCTTTGCCAAAGGTCTTTTCACCAACGAGTTTTGCTGCGCCGTTATCACTGAGTGCGCCCGCCAAAATCTCACTCGCACTCGCGCTCCCGCCATTGACGAGAACAACTGTTGGCATCCCCTCAAGTGGTGCGTCACCACGCGTCTTGAGAGTATCTGTCACTTTGCCGCCACTTCGTTCGCTCACAACAACTTTATCTTTCATCCAGAGGCTTGCAATATCCTGCGCTGACTGGAGATAGCCTCCGCCATTGCCACGTAGATCGAGTATAATACCTCGAACATTTTTATCCTTGAATTGTTTGGCGGCTTCACGAGCAAGCGCTGTCGTATCTGTCTGCCCAAAGCGTGTGATACGCATAATACCGATATTATCAGCCGTAATCTCTGTTTTGACACTTGGGTCAGTTATCTGATCACGCTCGATTGCCAGCTCAATAGGCTTGTCAGCAGACTTGCGGATCAACGTTAGTTTGACCGTTGTACCCTTTTCGCCGCGAATCTTTTTAACTGCTTCTTCGACTGACCAGCCAGTTGTATCTTCGTCATTGACACGAGCAATGAGATCACCACTTTGTACTCCTGCTTTTTGGGCCGGGCTATTGTCAAGGGTACTGATAACGGTCAAATTGCCCTCTTTTTTGCCGAGTTCGGCGCCAATTCCCTGAAATGTACCATCAAGGTCGCTCAAAAATTGCTTCGCTTCGTCGGCGGTGAAATA
>CAZHUZ010000017.1:0-10320 GCA_964535835.1 uncultured Candidatus Saccharibacteria bacterium
TTGGTGCGGACGAGAGGACTTGAACCTCCACGAGCGCAATGCTCACCAGCCCCTCAAGCTGACGCGTCTACCAATTCCGCCACGTCCGCATAGTATAAAAATAAATGTACCTGATAGTTTATTGTCATTACGGACGGAGGATGCACTATTTCAAATGCAGAATCGATTATACAACTCACACTCTAAAATCCAAAATCTAACATCCAAAATCTATATCTGATGTGCTATCATAATGGTAATGGAAAAACGGGGGAAAGAGTGAACAAGGTTGCATCGTATTTACAATCGCACATTAGCGGCGACGTTTTGGCTGGATCAAAAATACGTGAGTATTATTCGCGCGATGGTAGTGTTTTGACGATGACACCGACAATCGTTGTGTATCCCCGAACGACAAATGACATTCGCAAAGTTGCTCGTTTTGCCTGGCAGCTGGGCGAAAAAGGTCATGCAGTACCGATCACCGCGCGCGGAAATGGGACGGACACAACGGGCGCTGCTATCGGTAAGGGCATTATCGTCAGTACCCCGGCACATCTCAGTCGTATACTTGAGCTCGATACCAAACAGCGTCTGGTGCGCGTACAGCCAGGACTCAATATAAAGTCATTACAAGAAACCCTCCATACACATGGGTTATTTCTGCCTGCTTATCCGGTCAACTATATGTATTCGACCATCGGTGGTGCATTGGCAAACAATGCCGCAGGAGAAAAATCAGTAAAATACGGTACGATGCTCAAGTGGGTAGACAAGCTCGAGGTGGTGCTCGCCAATGGTGAAGTTATCCAGACAGGCAAAATCGGCAAAAAAGAGCTTGAAAAGAAAAAAGGTCTACCAACACTCGAGGGAGCAATTTATCGCGCTGTCGATGGGCTGACGCTCGATCATTTTGATGCACTCGACAAATATTATGCTGAGCACGAGGACCTAGCACGTGACAATGTCGGCTACAAACTACTTGATTGCGTCAACAAGGATGGTTCTTGTGATCTGACGCCGTTGTTCGTTGGCTCACAAGGCACACTGGGTATAATCACCGAAGCAATCCTCAAGGTTGCTCCATATACTCCTCGAAAAGATGTCATCATCGCCGCCTTTGATGACATGAACAAGATGGCGCTCGCTGTTGACGAGATGGCATTACTCGATCCGAGTAGTATCGAGATGGTTGATAGAGGGCTACTAGAGTTTGTCAAAAAAGAACACGGCGCAAATGTTCTCAAAGGTATATTTGATGACGCTATCGGTACACCCGCCGCAGTTGTTATCATTGAGTTTGATGATGAAGTAGCTCGTAAACGAAGCAAAAAAGCCAAAAAAGCCGATAAGATCATCAGTAAGTTTGCAGCTGCTTCAATTCACACTGATGATCCAGACCAAGTAGAGATGATTTGGGCTGTTCGCTCGAGTACGCAGGCGATCATCAATCACGAAAAGGGTGGTGAGGCAGCATTGCCAATCATTGATGATGTTATCGTAGCGCCCGCCAAGCTTGAGCAGCTCCTGGGTACTATCAAGGAATTATCCGCCAAGCACAAAGTTGATCTTGCTACGTGGGGACATGTCGGCGATGCCAATCTCCATGTTTTCCCATTGCTTGATCTCGGAAAGCTTGGTGATCGACAGCGAGTCTTTAAACTAATGGATGAATATTTCAAAGCGGTGATTCAGATGAAAGGAAGTATCGCAGGCGTCAACAATGACGGTCGGTTACGCGCAAATTATAGTTTACTTCAGATAGGTGAAGAGTTAACTGATGTATACAGCGAACTTAAAAAAGCATGTGATCCACATGGCGTATTGAACCCTGGCGTCAAAGCCAATACCCCTATCAAGCAGTTAGTTGATATGCTCAGTCATGACTACTCACTCGTGCGATTAGCTGATTATCTGCCACGTAGCTAATGTATGTCAGAGATTGGCCATTGGTAGGCCGGGGTCATTTTCATAGATACGCATTAGTTCATTGTATTTAGCGACTCGATCGGTACGCGATAGCGATCCTGTTTTGATCTGACCACAGTTGAGGCCAACAGCGAGGTGGGTGATGGTTGTGTCTTCAGTTTCACCACTGCGATGACTCATGATAGTGCGCCAGCCGGCAGATTGTGCCATTTTGACCGCCTCAATTGTCTCGCTGAGCGTGCCAATTTGATTTGGTTTAATCAGTATTGCAGTGGCTGATTTTTCATCGATTGCGCGCGCAAGAAGTTTTGTATTTGTCACAAGCAGATCATCGCCAACGAGCTGTATGCAATCACCTAGGCGTTGACGTAATTGTGACCATCCATCCCAATCGTTTTCACTCAATCCGTCCTCGATTGATACGATAGGGAACTCATCGATAAGCTTCTCAAGCCAATCGATCATCTCATTACTCGTTAGATTTTTGTTTTCGCATTTGAGAGTATAGGTATCGTTCTCATAAAATTCACTTGCAGCGACGTCGAGGCCAAGTACGATATCCTCGCCGGGAGTATAACCAGCACGGATTATGGCTTCCATGATGAGTCGTAGTGGCTCACGGTTTCCATTTTTGACAGTCGGTGCATAGCCGCCTTCATCACCTACGGTTGTTGGGTAGCCATTTTCTTTGAGGACGGCACCAAGAGTATGAAATACTTCTGCGCCCATCTGCACGACATGATTGATGTCCTTGGCGCTGCGACAAATGACCATGTACTCTTGAATATCGGTGGCAAAGGCAGCGTGTGCACCGCCATTTTCGATGTTCATCATGGGCAATGGGATTGATTGTTGAGGTGTCTGTGTCATCTCTGCAATATAGAGATGTAATGGTTGATTCTTTGTAGCCGCGACAGCTTTGGCGGCCGCGAGGCTGACGGCGAGTATCGCATTTGCACCGAGATGAGATTTATTTTCAGTTCCATCGAGCTCTATCATGAGCTGATCAATAGCTGCTTGGTTTGATGCATCATGACCAACCAAGGCAGGTAAAATTATATCGTGTATGTTGGCGAGAGCTTTTGTTACTGATTTACCGCCGTATTTAGCCTCACCATCACGGAGCTCCAAGGCTTCGCCCGATCCAGTGCTTGCACCCGATGGTACGGCTGCGCGCCCAAGGGTGTCGTCTTCGAGTATGACATCAGCCTCAACCGTTGGATTGCCACGGGAGTCAAGGATCTGTCGGGCTTTGATAGTTTTTATTTTATATTGCATATGTTTCTATTGTACACCCAAGTAAGTTTTTTAACTTCTCATATTTTGATAGCGTATGTTATATAATCGGAGTAATGAAAATAGGCATAACCTTAACCTCTTCTATCGCTATAGGGAAAGAATATATTGAATTGACTAGACAAGTAGCTGAACGAATCGCCGTCGAGAGAGCAGGTATAGTGTATGGTGGAACCGACTATGGGATGATGTCTGAACTAGCTACTACATATAAGAATGCTGGAGGTAACATGCTAATTGGCGTTATGGCACAAGACCTTATGGCAGTAACGGCAGGCTATAGAGCATACAGCCATCTTGATACATCATATTTAGAAAAAACCATGGATGATCGCAAGCATCGGATTGTTATGGAGTCCGACGCATTTATTATACTTCCAGGGGGATACGGGACATTCGAAGAGATAGGGGAGATTATCGGTGGAAAAGTTAATAAGTTATACGATAAGCCTATAGCGATATTAAATTACAAAGGATTTTATGATACGCTTATAAAATTTTTAGATGAGTTGCAGCAAAAAGATTTTTCAAAAATTCCTTTAAATGATTTTGTATTTGTAAGTGAAGATATGGATGAGATTATGAAATACATCAGAGAGTATACCTCAAAAGAATTGGAAGATAAATTTGTATGAATAAAGAATCAAGAAATAATTTACTAGGTGTTAAACAAGGGCGGTTTGCCGAAATTTGTGGATGGTATGGAATGCTAGCACTTATAATCGCATATTTCTTAGTAAGTTTTGGTTGGTTGGATGGACAAGGTTTTATTTTTCAGGTCATTAACCTCACAGGAGGGATTGGGCTGTTGATTGTAGCGGCATCAAAAGGAGTTGTACAGTCTGTGATACTGAATTTCTTTTGGGCTATCATAGGGCTAGTTGCAATCGTACGATTGTTTTAGGTTAATAATTTACCTTCATGGCCTATTAAATTACAAAACCCCAGTATAAACTGAGGTTTCATAATTGGTGGGTCGCGAGGGACTCGAACCCCCGACCCTCTCGGTGTAAACGAGATGCTCTAGCCAACTGAGCTAGCGACCCATAGGAATTATTTTATCACATTGGTGCGGATGAGAGGACTTGAACCTCCATGTACTTGCGTACACTAGCACCTGAAGCTAGCGCGTCTACCATTCCGCCACATCCGCGTAGATTAAAATTGTAAGGTGCTATCGAAGTTTTGTGCCGTTCTCGGGCATGACGCGCGCGTCTACGAACATTTGCGTTTCACGCAGCGCCACATCCGCATGTTACTTAAGCTATGATGCATGATCGAAGTTTTGTGCCATTTTTCAATCTTGACGCGCGCGTCTACAATCATTTGCGTTCCACGCAGTGCCACATCTGCGTCAATAAAAAATTATATCACCTCTGTCATTTAAAAACCAAAAGTGATATACTATGAGGTAAGAGGAAGCCACATAACGGCTTTATTTTTATGACAGATCCAAAAAATATCCGTAACATCGCAATTATTGCCCACGTTGACCATGGCAAGACGACGCTTGTTGATGGATTGCTCAAACAGTCAAATACTTTCCGTGACAATCAAGCCGAGATGAGCCAAGACCTCATCATGGACAGCGGCGACCAAGAGCGCGAGCGAGGTATCACTATCACCGCCAAACAGACAACTGTGTACTGGGATGATTTCAAGATCAATATCATCGATACGCCAGGACACGCTGATTTTTCTGGTGAAGTCGAGCGGACGCTCAATATGGCTGACGGTGTGCTTTTGATCGTCGATGCACAAGAAGGTCCTATGCCACAGACAAAATTTGTCCTCGGCAAAGCACTTGAGCTCGGTCTCAAGCCGGTTGTTGTCATCAACAAGATCGATAAACCTGCTCGCCGCGTCCACGAAGTCGAGGATGAGCTTGCCGATCTCTTTTTGGAGCTTGCAACTGACGATAGCCAGCTGCATTATCCGGTCTATTATGCGATCGGGCGTGAGGGCAAAGCATGGGACAGCCTGCCAGACGATACGACAAATGAGGCTGACCTCACCCCTGTATTTATTGCCATCCGAGACCACATACCAGCTCCGTCTATCACTGACGGGAGCTTTCAGATGCTTGTCACTGCACTCCAATACGACAATTTCCTTGGCAAATATGCCATCGGCCGTATCACTCGTGGTATCGTTCAAAAAAACATGCCGATTGCTCTTATTAAAACAGATGGATCACAACTATCGGGTAAGGTTGAAAAAGTCTTTGTCAACCGCGGCTTAACTCGTGAAGAAGTTGACGTTGCTGGAGCGGGTGATATCGTTGCGTTGACCGGCATAAGTGACGCACATATTGGTGAGACAATCGCTGATCGAGACAACCCAGAGGCACTGCCTGTTCTGGCTGTCGAAGCGCCAACCATCAGCATGTATCTTGGTCCAAATACTAGCCCAATGAAAGGTCGTGAGGGTGAGTTTACCACCAGTCGTCAGATTGGCGACCGCCTCACAAAAGAGCTAGAGACAAATGTCGCACTCAAAGTACGCGATGAAGGAATTGGATTTATTATTTCTGGTCGCGGTGAGCTACATCTGAGTGTTTTGATCGAATCAATGCGCCGTGAAGGTTATGAGTTTGAAGTCGGTCGTCCACAAGTTGTCACTATTCAGGAAGATGGCGTCGAAAAGGAACCGGTCGAGGAGCTGCTGATCGAAATCTCATCTGAATTTGTCGGTGTTATCAGTCAAGAAATGGGTATCCGTCGTGCCGAGATGACCAAGCAAGAGCAGACGAGTAGCGGCGCTTCGCGGATGACCTATATCATCACAACACGTGCGCTTATCGGTCTACGCAACCAGTTATTGACCGCCACTAAGGGCACCGTTATTATGCATAGCCTTCCACATGGATACCAGCCGATTGGACAAAAATTGCCATCAACGCGCAATGGTGCCCTGATAGCATTTGAAGCAGGAACAACGACGCCCTATGCACTAGAAAATGCCGAGTCACGTGGTGAATTATTTGTTGGTCCTGCGACCGAAGTATATAGCGGTATGATAGTCGGGCTCAATAACCGTCAAGAAGACCTTGAGATTAATGTCTGTAAAGCAAAACACTTAACAAATATGCGCAGTAAATCATCAGACGGCACGGTACAGTTAACGCCATTTACTGATTTTAGTCTTGAGCAATGTATTGATTTCTTGGCTGATGACGAGCTACTCGAAGTAACTCCAAAGAACCTTCGTCTTCGCAAACGCTATCTTGATAGCAACGAACGAAAACGAAATAGCAAATAATAATTTTTAGTTTGTAAATTCTTCAAATGGATCTTGAATATACCGTGCAGGCACAAATACATCTTCGAATTGTCTAGCAAGACTATTTCGAGCAATGTGAAGTGGACGCATCATTTCTTCTGGAAACATGGCTTCAAAACGATTTTTCATTTTCGTCTGTGTACTAACAAGTTGTTCGAGGCTGTATGTCGCATAGTCCTCGTGCATGACTTGTGAACCAGGACCTAGGATGTCAACGATGAGAGGCATGAATTTGTCGATCAAGCGAACAAAGCGGGCTTCGGGCAAGTCTTGCTCTTCATACGCCTGGAGTAGCAGACCTGTTTTTCTGGGTAGCCGCGATAACAGACGATCGAGTACAGCATGTTCAGCGGCGGCTTTAGCTGCAAGCTGTTCATCACTAATACCAAAAGTAGCAACATCACCACTCTCAGTTTCAAGCTCAAGTAAGTCATGGACAATTGAAAATTGTGTGATGAGGCCATTGTCTAGGTGTGGGAAGTATTCTGCAGCAATTTCTGTTGCAACAAGGGCTAACATATAACTGTGCTCAGCATCGTTTTCGCGAGTCTCTGCCGTATAGCGCGGTACACGTTCGACAGCGGCAAATCGCATCGCAATATCTCCTAGGTTGAGACTGATGTGATGCGATCCGGCTACGATATCTTCGACGGTATGTGTTGGGTAATATTGCTCAAATCCAGCAGTATGCGCACGTATTTGTTCGCTCATAGATATGACCTTTCGAATTAACTAACTGATTACATACTGACTATAAGTTGAACGAAGTTGTAATTATAGTGAGTATAATTTGACTCAAAATAATTTGTACGATACAAATAAACTATGCATGCAGCTTCAAGTCTTCATCACATTCGTAAATATGTACTACGTCAATTGACCATGACAAAATGGGCAAGATTTCGCGATCTCAGACCTAAAAATGTTGATAGCAATCTCTATAATTATCATCTCAAAGAATTAATAAAAGATGGATTTGTTGAGCATGATAAGGAAAAAGGCTATCGATTGAGTCCAATGGGACTTCGATACGTTGATCACATTAGTCTTGAGACATTTGAGCCGCGATGGCAACCAAAGATAGTTACGGTGTTTGTGACGCACGACAAGGTAGGTAGGGTGCTGATGTGGCCAAAATATAAGCAGCCGTTTATTGATAAGTTTTCGTTACCGAGTGGGAAGATGCATTACGATGATGAATCCGTAGAGTCTGCCCTGAATCGTGAGTTGAGCTATTTTTTGTCAACTAGACCTAGCAATATCAAGCACGTTGGTGTAATGGAATATAGAGCATTTATCGATGATATTCTCGTCACCCATACCATAGCGCATGTGTTTAATGGGGATGTATCTCAGGTTCCTATTCTCAGTGATCGTTTGCATTGGATTGATCTAAAGAGCCTCAAGGATACAGACATGTCACCTGGTACAAAACAAACAATTGATGCAGTCAAAAATCATACTACGTTTTTCTTTGAGAAGCATGATATTAATTGGTAGGTAGCGTGTCTGGCAGTTTTTGAGCCGGACATGTCGCGAGTATGGTTGCGGTTGCATCGTATTCGGCACGTGTCATCCATAGTTTATATTTGGTTTTTACGGCAATTTGCCGCGCCACGTACGGACAGCGATAGGCTTTGTTGGCGGGTAGCCAAGTGGCGGCATCGCCATCACCTTTTGCTTGGTTGGCGTCACCTTGGACGGCGAGCAGATTGAGCGGATCATTGGCGATTTGATAACGCTCGGCCGGGGTTAGTAACTGGGCTCCTTTTTGCCATGCATCACTCAGTGCGACGACATGGTCGATCTGGATGTCATCACTTGTATCAGGACCACGCAAAAAGAAAAGTGTCGATGCGGTATATGGATCGATGAGTGTACCGCGCTCGACTTTGCATGTGTTCGGCACAAAGACTATATCAGTCAGATCACGAGTCAATATATAATTACGTACATCACAATTCTCGATCTCACCCCACCCATTGCTAAATGCTGCGCGCAGGTAGCCAGTTTTTGGTGCACGACCTTTTACTTCAAGTTTTGTCAGTGCAACAGCCGCAGGTGATTGATTGACGGGACTTTGTGTCCCTGCAACGACCGGATCATTTTCATGATGCAACTGCTGAGCTTGATATGCGCCAATCACAATCACGATGATCACAGCCATCAGCCGACCAACCCTCATGATCTTATGCATACTTACTTTCATCTCCACCATTGCAACAGATCGAAGCTGATTTGTAAAAAGCTTGTGATTATTTGTTATGATGGATGTATGAAGCCATGGCGTGATACCAATGCGATTTATCAGATTTATCCTCGTAGTTTTTATGATACAAATGCCGATGGTGTCGGCGATCTTCGTGGCATAATTGAAAAACTAGACTATATCAAAGACGTGTTAGTAATCGATGCAATCTGGATGTCGCCAATTTATTGCTCACCGATGGCGGATTATGGCTATGATGTTTCAGACTATCGAAACATCGATCCAGTTTTTGGGACGCTCGATGATTTCAAGGAATTGCTTGAGCAGGCACATCAACGAGGAATTCGTGTAATGATGGATATCGTGCCGAACCATACATCTGAACAGCATGCATGGTTTCAGGAATCACGGGCTAGTCGGGATAATCCAAAACGTGATTGGTACGTTTGGCGTGATGCAAAATCAGACGGCACCCCTCCAAACAATTGGTTGAGCCAATCGGGTGGTCCTGCATGGACGCTTGATGAGACGACGGGGCAATATTATCTCCATAGTTTTATGCCAGAACAACCCGATCTCAACTGGGAAAATCCTATGGTTCGTGAAGCGATGAAAGATGTTATGCGCTACTGGTATGATATGGGCGTTGATGGTTTTCGAGTTGATGCTGTATGGGGATTGTCAAAAGATCCTCATCTCACAGATGATCCGCGCAATCCAGAATTTGAGGGAAGTCCAAACGAATACGGCTACTATATCCATCGCTCATGCAAGCAGGGTCCGCATTTTATCGAGCGGCTCAGTGAGATCGTCGATGTGGCAAAAGAATACCAGGATCGGTTTGTCATATTTGAGTACTATCCTGATGACAAGCTCGGTGACATCATGCAACAGTACCGCGAAGTGTATGCGATTGATCCCAGTGTAGCGGCGTCCTTTTTCTTTGAAGGGTTTCGTCAGCCATGGAACGCCGCACAGTTTGGCACGATCTATCATGAATTTTTCGCTAGTCTCGCTGAGGGTGCGCTACCAGCAAGTAGTATCAGTAATCATGACCAGCCGCGCATCGCATCGAGACTTGATGCTGAACGTGCACGAATCATGGCGATGATGCAACTGACACTGCCTGGCCTGCCACTAGTGTACTATGGCGATGAGATCGGTATGGAGGACGTCGTGCTGACGGCCGATGAAGTGCGTGATCAGTTTGATGCTGCGACTGGCACGTTTGGCGGGCGTGATCCCGAGCGGACGCCGATGCAGTGGGATGCGACTCAATATGCTGGCTTTAGCACCGTCAAACCATGGTTGCCCGTCAGCCCAAATCACACGACGATAAATGTCGATGCACAGCTACGTGATGATGATTCAATTTTGACACTTCATCGATGGCTGATCCAGCTCCGATCGGAGAGTGAGACGATCCGTCGCGGATGGTTTGAGACAATCGATGTCAACAACGGCTACGTGTTTGCGTTTAAACGCAGTAGCGATGCGGAGCGATACTACATCGTGCTCAATTTTGACAATCATGAGCAACGTGTTCAACTGCCCGAATCATGTGCAGTTGTACGCTCTAGCCATACATATGACACGGTAGAAATTGCCGGAGATAATTCGTTGAC
>CAZHUZ010000017.1:10420-14714 GCA_964535835.1 uncultured Candidatus Saccharibacteria bacterium
TTAGGGTGTTTGAAGCCTGATTCCCATTTAGTGCCTTTGCTATAGCCGAGATCTTTCATGAGCTTAGTCGGGGCATTGCGCAGATGCAACGGCACGGCAGAGTCGGGATGAGTTTTTGCGAGTTGTTTTGATTCGTTCATCAAATCGGTGATTTCACGGGATTTTTGTGAGCGAGCGAGGGCTATGGCGCAGTGGTAGAGCGAATAGTTTGACTCGGGCATACCGATACGCTCAACTGCTTGAAAGGTAGCGACGGCGAGTGCCAGTGCGCCGTTGCCAGCCAACCCGATATCTTCACTGGCAAATATCACCATACGCCGAGCAATAAATTTTGGGTCTTCACCCGCGTCAATCATGCGCGAGAGGTAGTACAGCGTTGCGGTTACATCACTACCGCGCATACTTTTGATAAACGCTGATATCACGTCGTAATGCATATCTCCTTTTTTGTCATAGCCAGGGATTTTTTTCTGCGCGGCTGTCGTGACGATGTCGGGAGTGACTTTGTTGCTCAGCCCGAGCGCAACCTCGAGATTACCGAGCGCCAGTCTGGCATCGCCACCCGATAGTTCTGCCAGTAGATCAATTGCGCTAGCTGATACGCGTTTTGATGCTTTTTCACTTCGGATGGCATTTTTTAAGATAGCAATTATATCTGATTTACTGAGCGGCTCGAGCACGAGTACGCGTGAGCGAGAGAGTAATGGAGTGATGATCTCAAAGCTGGGATTTTCGGTAGTAGCGCCGATCAACGTGATGAGGCCAGACTCGACATGCGGCAAAAATGCGTCTTGCTGGGCTTTATTAAATCGATGGATTTCATCGACAAATAAAATCGTACGTAGTTTTAGATTCCAGTTTTGCTTGGCGTGTTCGACTACCTGCAACACATCTTTTTTGCCAGCTGTGACCGCGCTCATTTCGACAAATTCAGCCTCTAGCTCACGAGCGAGTATGCGAGCAAGCGTCGTTTTGCCAGTACCTGGCGGACCCCAGAGTATAAGACTAGTGGGCTGTTTGGTCTCAATGATGCGGCGCAACAAACCTTTATCACCGGCAATATGAATTTGCCCGACAACATCATCGAGCGATTGAGGCCTCATTTTCTCCGCTAGTGGTATGCGTGACATATATAGTATTATACGCGACTAACAACGATGTAGATGATGCGAAGAACAATCAGGTAGATAACCCATCCGATCGCAACACGTATCCAGCTGTTTAGGTCAGATGGTAGTGCATAAACTGTACAGAATAGTGCCAATACCGCAGGCGAATTTTGAACGACGACATGGGATAGTGTACGCAGGCTTCGTCTTGCCTCGATGACTGCAAATATCCCACTGAAAGGAAACGTAACTACAACTGCCTGCAATAAGTCCTTGAGTCTCAAAAGCACAAACCCAATACTTGCTGCGCCAAATGCTTTCGTAGCAGGTGAAATAGTGTCGCGTTTGGTAGACTCAGGCACACTAGGATGCTTATACGCTTTCATGTAGATTATATAACCTGCTAAAAACATAATCACTGTCAGCCAAAAATCAATGTGCCAGGTATGAAGGATTACAAACCCCAATCCGACGTAGGTGAGAGTTGCAAGAATATCAGCCACGAGGATATGGAATTTACGAAGATTATATAGATAGTACGTAAGCCACAGTGTGCTAATAACGAGCGCAAGACTTGCGATATTTTTTGAAGTAATATGAGCACCAGTTGCAAGCATTGTGACTGTAATAGGAAGCGGCAGACTGAAAACGAGCGCTTTTGTCTTCGGATTTTGTATAGCTGCCATTGTACCGATAATAAGGCCGAGAGTAATTGCATACATAGCATCAATGAAGATTGGCGTCATATCTATAGTATACTGGAGCTATGACAAAACTATCCGTACTGTTAGTGTATGGTGGTCAATCTTCTGAACATGATGTTTCGATTAAGAGTGCGCACAATGTCTATGCTGCTCTCGATGATGAAAAATACGATGTTCATCTCGCATATATCGATCGATATGGCAAATGGTGGCTAGCGGAGTCGATAGATAGTACTCACGCCGGTAGGCCGCAATTGTTTCCAGCATTAGGCCAAAAGCAATTCCTCGTGATACCGGGAAACACGGCATTAAAAGTAGATGTGGCCCTCCCGATACTTCATGGTACGTATGGCGAAGATGGCACAGCCCAGGGACTTTTTGAGCTAATGCATATTCCCTACGCTGGACCGAGTGTGATTTGTGCGGCGGTCACAATGGACAAAGACATGACAAAACGATTGTTACGCGATGCCGGTATACCAACGGTGCCGTGGAAGACATGGCGGGTACACAATCACAAACCGCAGTATCAAGATATTATCGAGGAGCTCGGTGATGTCGTGTTTGTCAAACCAGCTAGCGCTGGATCATCGGTCGGCGTGAGTAAGGTCTGTAATGCTCATGACTGGGAAGGTGTCCTCGATAAAGCATCACTCCATAGTGAAGTCGTACTGATCGAAAAGGCGATTACGGCGCGTGAAATCGAGGTTGCAGTACTTGGCAATGACGATCCTCGCGTGAGTGGTCTCGGCGAGATTATTCCTGGAGATGAGTTTTACAGCTATAATGACAAGTATTCGTCAGCCAGCACGTCTCGTACGATCGTACCTGCAGGTATCGATGATGAGATTGCCAAACAAATACATGAGTATGCGCTGCGAGCGTATCAAGTCACTGAATGCCGTGGTATGGCGCGCGTCGATTTCTTTGTCGATGACAATGACTCGATATACCTCAACGAGATAAATAGTATACCGGGGTTTACAAATATCAGTATGTATCCGAAGCTGTGGCAAGAAATGGGCGTGAGATATCCAGAATTGATTGATCAGCTCATCTCGCTCGCTCTTGAGAAATGAGCTATACTAAGAATACTAGCTAAATAGAGAGGTAAAGCATGGACGCATTTTTTGGTTTCTTGTTCTTCGTCGCAATCATCACAGCAATATCAAGTATTCGCATCATTGACCAGTATGAGCGTGGTGTCGTGCTGACGCTTGGCCGATTTACTGGTATTCGCGAGCCTGGTCTGCGATTTGTCGTGCCGATCGTCCAAAAGATGATCAAAGTCGATGTAAGGAGTACGCCGATCGATGTACCTAAACAAGAAGTCATCACCAAAGATAATGTCACCGTTGGTGTTGACGCTGTCGTGTATTTCCGAGTGATTGACGCACCAAAAGCGGTGCTTGAGACAACGAATTATGTCTATGCGACCAGTCAGTTTGCGCAGGCGGCTTTGCGTGATGTCGCGGGCAATGCCGATATGGATGAACTTCTCAGTAAGCGAGACGTTATCTCACAGCAGATCAAAGAAATTGTTGATGCCGAAACTGATAAATGGGGTATTGATGTTGAAAATGTTAAAATCCAAAATATCGAATTGCCACAAGACATGAAGCGCGCTATGGCAAAACAAGCCGAAGCTGAGCGCGAACGCCGCGCCAATATTATAAATGCTGACGGAGAAAAGGCTGCTGCGCAGACTCTGGCGGAAGCTGCTCAAATATTGTCGACGACTCCTGGCGCTATCAATCTCCGTACGCTCAATACGCTTGAACGCATCAGCACCGAGCCGTCACAGAAAACAACTTTTCTATTTCCGATCGAATTGATCGATGCCATGCGCGGCAAACATTAATCTATAGAAACAATTTGTCCGATTGCGATGCCATATTTGTTGCATGATTCATTTGGCAGTTCGATGACATAGGCAGAGGCAGTTGTGTCGGGATTGTGGTATATCGTTTTCTGATCAATTTTTGACATGCCTTGTACAATATGAATGATTTGGTTGTCTTTGTTGACCCACAGGACATCAATATCAAATTTCATATCTTTCATCCAGATTGATTGACGTCCAACAGGCATACCACGAAATATCATACCTTCATCATCTGTTAAATTATCAAATGCCGCCAGGCCGGTTTGACGTTGCTTTTCAGTTTGTGGTGCATGCAAGCGAAATGTCTTATTGACGATCGTAGCGGTCACGATAGGCATATCAGTTTGTTTTGGCTGATTTTGATCCATATACCAAAATGCTCCAAAAACAACGGTGCAAAATATAATGAGAAGTACGAATCCTTTTTTCATATATTTAGCGTAACACACCTCATGCCTTGTTCAGTTCTGAAACATCTCGTATAATATCTCAGTAACTATGTATACGATGTGGCTCTTTAGCTCCTGAGTGAAACGCAAATCATCGTAGAGCAGAGGCAGGCCGTTTTCGAGTCAGCGGCATAAAATATGTAACTC
>CAZHUZ010000018.1:0-12882 GCA_964535835.1 uncultured Candidatus Saccharibacteria bacterium
CGATCAGCGCCAATGTCTCATCGGTGATGACATGAACACGAGCTGATTTTTTGCGTAAATCAGCATGGGGTAGGGTGATGATATCATCTTTTTTCGCCATAACTGTGAATAGTATAACAGATACAGAGCTGATAGGTTATAGCGAGTAGTTCCTCGTTAGCTATAAGCTAAGTTTATAACAGACTCGCTGGGTCGAGTTCGAATTGCCAATGGGTCGGTGGAAGGTACTTGATAAGATCGACGAGATTTTTACGGATTGGGCTTTTTACAATGATTTGCCAACGGTATGTGTCACGAACTCGTTCATAAAATGCCGGCGTTGGACCGAGTAGCTCTACGTGTGGTGGTAACGTATCGCGCAGTTGTCGGGCGAGTTTTTGTGCGTTTCGTATGGTAGCATCTTCAGTCTTATAAATACATATAAGTTTCATGAGATGCGTAAAAGGAGGGAAGTGAGCACGTTTTCGCTCCGAAATTGTCATGTCGTAAAATGAATGATAGTCACTCGTTATGCCAAACATGACAGCGGGATGCGACGGTTGGTAGCTCTGCACCACAACGGTACTAGGATGCTCATTACGACCAACTCGGCCAGTTACTTGAGCGAGCAACTGAAATGTTCGCTCGCTCGATATGTAGTCCGGCAAGGCCAGGCCTGCGTCTGCCTGTACAACGCCAACCATTCGTAGTAGGGGCAGATCAAGGCCTTTGGCAACAACCTGTGTACCGATAATGATGTCGATTTCACCATCGTATAATGCTTGGTATTGTTTATCGACAGTCGCATCTGATTCGCTATCACCATCGTAGCGAGCGATGCGGGCCGTAGGGAAAAGTTTGGTTATTTCTTGATGAAGTAATTTCGTGCCGATACCTTTGTGAATAATATGCGCCTCATGGCAGACAGGGCAAGATGTGGGCACTCTCTCGCTACTATTACAGATATGACAACGTAGTTCATACTGATCGGCATGGAGCGTGAGGGGTACAAAACAACGAGAACATAGTGCGCTCCAGCCACAATTTTCGCATAGTGTGGTCGGCGTAGTACCTCGACGATTATGAAAAATGAGTGATTGATGCTTGTGCTGTAGTGTTGTCTTGATAGCATCAAGAATATCGTTTGAGAAAAGTGAATGGCGCGAGAAATTAAGCTTTTTAGTCATATCGATGAGATGCACTGTAGGTTTGACGGTGTCTTTGCGGGCGGGTTGTGTGAGCGTGAGTATATCGCGACCAGAAGTAAGTGCTAGATAGTAATCACTAACATTTGGTGTAGCGCTCCCGAGAACCAGCCGAGCATCAGCATGTCTCGCAAGTACTGATGCAGCACGGAGTGCCGAGTAGCGCGGGGATTGCTCCTGTTTGAACGTCATCTCATGACACTCATCAATAACTATCAACCCGAGTCTAGGGACAGGACTAAACAGTGCTGAGCGTGGTCCTATGACAATTTGGGGTGACGTAGCGTTGAGCAACTTTTGCCAAATGATATGACGAGATGACTCGCTCATTGTTGAGTGAGTCACAGTAACGTTGGGGAAATGTGGGATAAATTCGGCAATCAATTGCGAGGTGAGGGCTATCTCTGGCACCAGTATGATGACTGATTGACCGGCAGCGATGGTCTGACGTGCCAGCTCGATATAGACAGCAGTTTTCCCTGAGCCAGTAATACCATGGAGCAGGGTGGTGCCACTAGGAGTATTCATAATTCTCATGACTGAGTGTTGTTGTTCTTTGTTGAGTAAAATAGTTGTTCTTTTTCTACTGGGGTGGGAAGTAACGCTAGCTTTTTCACGGCGTTTTTTCGTCACCCCCCGCGGTAAAATTGTCTGCCACACCGTCACCGGATGAGTGGCGTAAAATGCACTCAACCACTCGGCTAGCTGTAATAGCGGTGTGGGTAGTGGTGTTGGTTCGATGACGGTAGCTATTGGTTTCGTCGTAAATGATGGCCTGTCGACTATGTGTATCACGACACCTGCAACAGAATTTGCCTTGCCGACCGGGATTGTGACGATAGTACCCACCTCATAATGGTGGTTAGACTCATAGGTCAATACGGCTTGTGAACCATGTACAATCTTGAGCGGTACTATCTCGTAATAAAACATATCTCTACTATTGTAGAGATAGAAAAGTGAAAAATGAAATATGAAAAATGGAGAAGCGCCAATTGAAAGAACTTACTTGTGATTACCCATTTTTCATATTTCGTATTTCATATTTCCTCTGCGATAATAAGCACATGTATTTTCAATCACGAGCTGAGGCGGGGTATCGATTGGCATTAGACCTGATGCATTATCGTTATGAGGATACTGTGGTGTTATGTATTAGCGAAGGGTCGGTGCTTGTCGGTCAGCAAATAGCTGCTAGTTTGCACGCAGTATTGACAATGATGTTGGTAGAGCAGATCGAAGTGCCTGGCGAGGGTCAAGTATTTGGTACGGTCAATCAAAGTGGGCGGTTTGTTTATAATGGTATGTTTACTGTCGGTGAAATCGAGGATTATTTCTCAGAGTTTCACGGCTATTTAGAGGACCAGAAGAGAACGGCGGTATCACATATAAATCGTCTCTTGAGCGACGGCGGGATTATAGATGAGAATGTACTGCGAGGCCACAATGTTATCGTCGTGGCAGATGGATTACCAAATGGCACAAGCCTCGATGCGGTAGCTGATTATATGAAACCGATTCGTATCAAGAGACTGGTCATTGCGGCACCTGTGGCCTCAGTTGATGCTGTGGACAGGATGCATATACTCGGTGACGAAATTCACGTTATAGGCGTGACGGATAATTATATGGGGACAAATCATTATTATGAAAATAATGATATACCTGAACATCAAGAGATAATAAGCATTATCAATACAATAATTTTGTCGTGGCGGTAAATGCTAAAATGGTGAAAATCAACCAAATAGGACTTGTTTTCGCAGCATAATAAATGTAGAATAATTATCAACAAAGATAACAAAGTTGAGGTGTAAAAAGAGAGTATGTTGGATGTATTTATCACGTCACGAGTGCGCCGAAAGATCATCGTCGTTTATGCGAAATATCCTGATTTTCGGACACATGTGCGTGGACTAGCCAAGCTTATCAAAGAGGATCCGGGAAATATCCAGCGCGAGCTCAAGCGTCTTGAAAAAGTTGGTTTTTTGACATCTGAAAAGCAAGGTAACACCAAGATCTATAGTACCAACAAGCATTTTGTTATCTTCAAAGAGTTGCAAAGTATTGTGATCAAATCACAGCAGCACCACCAGAACAAGAAAAAATCTCAGGATTAGACCATGGCATCATCTCACGAGCGTATTATTCGTGAGATTTTAATTGCACGTGGCTATGACACGGGCGACAAGCGTGCAGCATTTATCGATCCAGATTATGAAATACACAAACACGATCCGTTTTTGCTCCCTGATATGCAAGCTGCTGTCGAACGTATTGTAGAAGCATATGATAAAAAACAGCGTGTTACGATCTATGGCGATTATGACATTGACGGACTTACGGCGACGACACTACTGCTCGACGCATTTGAATCATTTGGTATTGCAACTAATGCGTTTATCCCCAATCGGTTTGTTGATGGTTATGGATTGAGCAGTCAAGCGATCGAGACAATTGCAAAGCAGGGCGCGGATCTCATCGTGACAGTTGATTGTGGTTCCTTAAGTTTTGATGAAATTGCACATGCCAATAAACTCGGTGTCGATGTCATTGTCACTGATCATCATTCGGTCGCCGAGACAATGCCCGATGCGATTGCGGTGATAAATCCTAAACGATTGGTTTCGTCAGGCCCCGAAAATGTTCCGCAGTCTTCTTCGGATAACTCTTTACGTGGGACTTCGTCCGCCCGTGGTGTTGGGCTGACCCCAGGTGAAGCTAACACACCATCTCTCAGTCTTTCGATCTCTCCATCTTCGGTCTACCCTTTTACTGACCTTGCGGGAGTGGGTGTGGCATTTAAGTTAGTGCAGGCGCTACAAACCAGACTCGAGGGACTACCCAAAGGTCAAGAAAAATGGCTACTCGATCTCGTTGCACTTGGTACTGTCTGTGATGTCGTCAGCCTCACAGATGAAAATCGTGCCAATGTACGATGGGGTTTGGAAGTGCTCAAAAAAACTCGCCGACCAGGACTGAGGGCACTGATGGCGGTAGCTCGTATCAAGCCGAGCGAACTCAATGCACGCGCACTTGGGTTCGGTTTGGGGCCGCGCATGAATGCAGCTGGTCGGCTCGAAACAGCACAGTTGAGCCTCGACCTACTACGAACAACCGATTCAGCGCAAGCGCTCGAGATAGCCGAGAAGCTAGAAGCGATGAATCTAGAGCGCAGAGCAGAGCAAGGTCGCATCTTTGTCGCTGCAAGTGAGATAGCCGAAACAATGCATGATGATGCAGTACTCGTCGTCAGCGATCCGTCGTGGAGCCACGGTATTATCGGGATTGTGGCGGCGAATTTACTTGAAAAATACCATAAACCGACATTTGTGTTGCAAGAATTACCGGACGGCACAAGCAAAGGATCGGCACGAAGTTTTGGCGATTTTTCGGCCGTAGCAGGTATTCGCGCTACAGATAATCACCTCATCAAAGGCGGTGGTCACAAATTAGCAGCTGGTGTGACGCTTGAGACAAAAAATATTGACCAGTGGCGAAGAGCAATAAATACCTACTATCAGACGCTTAATTTACGCGATCAGCTGCAGTATCTTTTGCCGAATGCCGATATTACACTGGAGGGATTTGGAGAGTTTACCGATCATCTTGTACGAGAAATTACGAGACTAGAGCCCTACGGCAATGGCAATCCGAGTCCGATATTTAAGGTCGCCCCCGTTGAAGTTATTGGTCGACGAACAATGGGCGATAATGCACAACACGTCAAATTTACCCTCACTGATGCGCATAATAAAACATTTCAAGTGATAGCGTTTAACAAAGCCGATGAGTTTGATGCGGTGATTGGTGATTCAGTTGCGGTATGGGTTGAATTGACTATCAACGAGTGGCAAGGACGACGGACAGTTGAGGGACGATTGCTACGCATGGAACGTGCCTAAGCTTGCAAAAATAAAATAAAGAGTACATACTAGCTCACACTCAAATTGTCGCAAGAATATGAGGAGGTGGGCTTTTATCATGCCCGAAGTTGTGTATGTATGCAAGAAGCAGCATCACACCGTTATACTCTGGTTGCCCAGAATGCGGCGTCCACCAGTCGTTGCATGTGGGCGCAATGGATGTGTCGAGATCGCACGTCGTCCACGACGTAATTGGTTCCGCTGGCGTTAACACGCCGACTTGCCCGCCCTAAATGAAGTTGAGCCCGCTCCTTCAAAACAGGCGGGCTCAACAATTTATGGCAGAAAATGAAGAACCCCCCGTTCCGGCCTAAGCCGGAGGGGGGGAGCTTCCCTTGTAGTGAGATGTCAGGGCTTGGGCACGCCTGAGAAGAGCGCATCCGTCTGCCGTCCGGTTGCGACAACGATGGTCGCACCCTTGCTAGCGGCATCACGCACAGCGTCGTTGTTGTCGACCACCGTGAAGTAGTCGAGAATGGCGGAGTGCGAGAGGTTGGTTCCTTCTGTCATCTTCTGGATCGCCTCTGCATTGCCCTCGGCAATGGTGTTGCGGAAGTTGACGATGGCATCTGCCTTGATCTCTGTGGATTCCGCTTCGGCGTTGGCCTCTCCGACCATCTTGATGCGGAGGGCCTCGGCGTCAGCAGTTGCAGCTCTTTGCCGCTGCGTTGCTGCAGTGACGTCGTTGAACGCCGTCATCAGCGCCTTGGGCACGATGGGGTTGTCGATGACAACCTCGTCGACCTCATAGCCGTAGCTGGCCAGCTTGTCGGTCAGTGTCTCCTCGACAGCAAGCCGGATGCGATCACGACTGTCGAAGATCTCTTGTAGACTCATACCAGAAGCGGTCGACTTGACCTCGTTTTGGATAAGTGCCTCGATTGCCGCCTCGGGATCGTCGACCTCGTAGTAGGCGTCGTGGGCACGCTCCGGGATGACCCTGTAGAGAACCGTGACGGGCAGTGTCATGAACTCATTGCCAGACGTCTTGATCTCGGCCTTGGCTTCGATCTGCTGAATCATGAGATCCACCGTCTCGACGAGTCGGTCGATAAAGGGGATCTTGACATGAAGTCCTGCCTGCAGCGTACGCTGGTATTTACCCAGCCGCTCGATGATGACGGCTGTCTTCTGGCGAACGATGAAGACATTGCCGAAGATCACGGCGATGATCACCAATGCCAGCAGGATGAGCCACCAATGACCGATCAGCCAGCCGAGCGTGCTGTCGATCCGATCCATCAGTGACGGCGAGTCACTGGAATCAGTAGTGCAGTAGAAGTTGCCGTTGCTGTCGATGAGGCAGCTTTTGTCGCCCATTTCTCTCCTTGATGTCGTGTTGGCTTTGCCAACAGGGAAGCTACCAAGTTTGGTTAAACTCAGTCTTTTTATATTATAACAAATATATATAGATTGTCAAGTATTTATGAGATGAACGATCGGAGGTAACGACCGCAATTAATTGTGCCGTCGACGCCAATCCGATGAATTGCGAACAACTATGCTGCCATCGTCAAAGAATTCTAGGCGTCGGATGTCTCCTTGAGCTTCTTTTAGTGCAACACGGATAACTTCTGGGTCAAACTGTTTGGTGACTACCTCGCCGCTACGTTTTTCTGGGGGCTTTTGTAGTGTGACAGGGGAGGTATCTGATTGAGAATCTAAGTCATGAGAATCGTGTATGCTCTGAATGGTTTCATCGGACACTTCGTAGAGTTTCGGAAACGTTACCTTCTCTTGAGGCTCGTATGGTGACGGCGTTTCCATTAAGGACGATTCCGGATGCTCATGCCGTATCGGCTAAATGGTGATTCATCTATGGGTTCATCATCGCCGCCATGACCTTCGTATGCGCGGTTCGGGTCGACCGGTTGTTTACGGACTTTTGCTATGTGAGTATCGAATTCGTTATCGAGGGCAGGCTGTCCCGCGTGATGGAGCGCATGAGAACCGAGAGTATCGTGATCGGGATGATCTTCGTCGAGCTCTGCCTCGAGAGCGTTTTCCACCGCGTCAATCTAGTCTTGGATTCGACGGTTTTCTTCGTCAGCCAGAATGTTATTAGCGATTAACTCTAATTTCTCGGGTGTTCTACCAGAGAGGTCCGCGAGAGACTCTTGAATGGATCGCTGTTCACTAAGTGTCTTTTTGTCAGAGTCGTGCCAACGAAAAGTATTACCTCGTGTTCCGTGATCTTGTCTGCTGGCACGATATTAGATACGTTTTATTTCTTTTGGATTTTCTAGTAGAGCTAGTGTGTTTGTTTCTGGTGTTTTCATAGATTTTATTATACATAAAATTGCATATTTGTCAATATTCTTCTACTACAGATCATATATCTACTTGAATACAGGCGATAGATCTGCTAGAATACTCCGAGTATGATTCAAGTTACACGTAAAGACGACAAAGAGGCCAACGAAAATCTCATTCGCCGCTTTAACCGCAAGGTTTTACAGAGCGGTATCCTCAGTACCGTCAAAGGCACTCAGCGATTTGAAAAGCCAATTAGCAAAGTCGAACGTCGCAAAAAAGCTATCATCCGCCGCGCTCGCAAGAGCGACAAGATGATGAAAATGCGTCTTGGCACTCGCTAAGGATTTTTTATGAGTGAGTTAAAAGACACAATCAACGCCGATCTCAAAGCGGCGATGATTGCTCGTGACACACTTAAAACACAGACACTTCAAGGACTGAAAGCGGCTATTTTGAATGAAGAAGTTGCCAAAAAAGTTCGTGAAATGGGGCTGGATGAAGTCTCTATCGAACAATTAATTGCGCGAGAAGCAAAAAAGCGCGATGAAGCGGCGGAACTATTTGACCGTGGCGGTAATGCAGAGTCGGCGGCGAAAGAGCGTGCTGAAAAAGAAGCTCTCATGGTGTATTTACCCAAACCTTTAACTGAGGATGAGTTGGGAAAATTGATTGATTCGGTTATCGAGACAATGCAGCCATCCGGTCCACAAGACATGGGAAAAGTTATTGGTGCGGTCAAAGGCCAAGCGGGTAGCGCGGGCGATGGTGCAATTATTGCCAAATTGGTACGCGAAAAGCTACAATAACGTATAGACATAACCGTTAATTGGAAAAAACCATGAAAAAAGCCAAAAAACCACTTAAAAAACATGAGCTACACGCGCATCATCGACGCGTGGCAAAGCATATGATCGGTGGTCAAATCGCTAGCATCCTGATGATGGTAGCTGCGACACTACTCTTTATGTTTAGTGATATCTATCGAACCGGTACCGGGCTTGCTGGTGTTGCAATGCTATTTTTGCTTGGTGCATTTGGCTGGAAACGGTGGACGTATTATCGAAATCATCATAAGGGGCGGGCAGAGGAAACACGGGCAAAATGATCTTATTTTTTGGTCCGACTGGTGCAGGTAAGAGCATGCAGGGGCAGATGTTGGCTGCGCGCATGAACTGGAAATGGTTGAGTACTGGTGAAATGCTTAGACAAAGTACCGATCCTGAGGTAATTGCTGTATTGAAATCCGGCGAACTCGTTAGTGACGAGCTGACCTATGAGGTATTCGAGCAGGCGATAGCCGAAGTACGTGAAAAAAAGTATACAAATGTTATTGTTGATGGGTTTCCACGTACTGCTACACAGGCAGAGTGGCTAGCTGAGCATATGGAACGAACGGGTCATCATATCGACATAGTTGTCGTGCTAGAGGTGCCAGAAAATGAGATCATGCAGCGACTGGAAAAGCGTGGACGTATGGAGGATACGCCAGAAACTATTGCTCGACGTATGACGATCTATCGACAAAAAATGTATCCTGTCCTCGGTATCTTTGCTGAGGATCATATACCTATAGTCCATATAGATGGTAAGGGAACGGCCGGTCAGATACACGATAAAATATACGACGAGCTTGTCCATCGAGATTTGGCGGACTGATGTTTACACGCGTCAAAACGGCGACAGAAATCGAAGGGATGCGTGAGAGTGGGCGGATGCTCGCGACAATTCTGGATGAGGTGCTGAGCAAGCAGGTTGGTGTCGGTGTCACTGAGCGCGAACTTGCCGATAGTGCCGCACGTGAGCTGAGGGCATTGGGCGGTCACGCGCCGTTCAAAGGCTACAATGGCTTTCCGGATGTGATATGTATTTCGACAAACGATAAGGTTGTGCATGGTATTCCAACTGATTATGCACTGCGTGATGGCGATATCGTTTCGCTCGATTTTGGTGTAACCTATCGCGGCATGATCACTGATAGTGCACGCACATTTCTCGTCGGCAATGTTGATCAAAAAGTTATTCAGCTTGTCCGTGAGACCGAAAAATCACTCTTTGCTGGCGTTGAAGTCTTGCATGACGGCGTGACGACAGGCGATATTGGTGCGGCTGTTCAGCGGGTGCTTGACGCACATCATTATGGTATCGTTCGTGATCTTGTTGGTCATGGTGTTGGACACCAGCTTCATGAGGAACCGGATATCGCCAACTACGGTATTGCAGGCGAAGGGCCGTCACTTAAGGCTGGTATGACAATCGCGATTGAGCCGATGGCAAACCTCGGCGTTGCAAACATCGTTATGGACCCTGACGGCTGGACGATCCGTACGCGTGACGGTCAGCCAAGCGCTCATTTCGAACACACGATTTTGATTACCGCCGACGGCGCTGAAGTTTTGACAAAGCTATAGTTATTTCATAAGCGTATTTGCAGTTATTACATCAAAGACTGTATAATTTATCCATGCAAGAAAATTCTCGATATGCGGTCGGACTCGATGTTGGTACGACAAAGGTTCGATGCGTTGTCGGACATGTAGAGGGCGCCCAGGCAAGCCCGACAATTATAGGCGTAGGTGAGTGTGCAAATAGTGGTATGCGAAAAGGTACCGTGGTTAATCTCGTTAATACCGCCAGTGCAATTGATAGTGCCCTCGAAGCTGCAGAGCGCATGAGTGGGTTTCAGATCCAGAATGCCACTATTAGCGTCAATGGATCACACATCATTGGTATGAGTAGTAAAGGTGTGATTGCAGTCGGCGCAAACGGCCACGAGATTACTGACGAAGACCTGCGCCGTGTCGAAGAAGCAGCGACGGTCGTACAGCTACCGGCAAATCGAGAAATTCTCGAAGTCACTCCGCGAAGCTATCAGCTCGATGGACAGGATAATATCAAAGACCCAATTGGTATGACTGGTGTGCGTCTCGAAGTAGATGCGCATGTCATCACGGCGCTTGGTCCGCATCTCAAAAACCTTCGTAAAGCCTGTGAGATGACAGAAACTATTCCGCATGCAACGATCTTGGCTGGTTTGGCCGCCGCACGAGCAGTCGTCAGCGATCAGCAGACTGAAAATGGCGTTGTGCTAATTGATCTCGGTGGTACGACGACCAATATTGCCGTTTTTGAAGAGGGCGACCTGCAACACGTTGCAGTACTGCCTGTTGGGAGCGTTAATATCACAAACGATCTTGCGATTGGACTCAAAACAGACCTTGATATCGCCGAATCGGTCAAGCTGGATCATGCATCTGCCATGCCAAGCCAGCGCACAGACAAGAAGACGACCGCCTCTGTAAAAGTTGGCGACAAGACCCACACATTTGATCTTGAGGATATCGATATGATTGTCGATGCGCGGCTTGAGGAGATATTTGAGCTTATCAACAAAGAACTCAAGAGTATCGGTCGTGCAGCAAAACTACCAGGAGGAGCAGTCTTGACTGGTGGTGGCGCACAGCTAAAAGGTCTGGCCGATTATGCTCGAAACGCACTGCAGATCAGTGCGCGTATAGGCGAAGCACCTGAGTTTGCTGGCGTGTCCGAAAACGTTCATAGCCCTGACTGGAGCACGGCACTTGGCCTGATGCTGATCGACCTTGAGGGTGGCGCGGTTGGTGTTCATACTGTCGATCGTTCGACAAAATCAAGCAAGAACAGCTTCGATATTGGCAAAGTTACTGGAAAAATAACAGAGGTATTTGGTAAGTTTCGTTCATAAAATGTATTCACTAGCAAATTGTGAATAACTATCGAACACACTCTTGGCGCATGGAAAAAAGCAATGTATACTTATTGTGA
Organism: uncultured Candidatus Saccharibacteria bacterium; assembly: GCA_964535835.1. Taxonomy (GTDB): domain Bacteria; phylum Patescibacteriota; class Saccharimonadia; order Saccharimonadales; family Saccharimonadaceae; genus JAPUDQ01. The sequence continues at coordinate 11,168 of CAZHUZ010000018.1, forward strand.
ACAAAGCGAGGGGAAATTAATAATGCCTGAAGTAAAACCAACTGATATCCAAGCCTTTGCAACGATCAAGGTCGTCGGCGTGGGTGGTGCTGGCGGTTCTGCCGTCAATCGTATGAAAGACGCGGGATTGACTGGCGTACAGTTCATAGCCGTCAATACTGATGCACAAGCTCTACATAACAGTAAAGCTGACATCAAAATCCATATTGGGCGTGAAACAACGCGCGGTCTTGGCGCGGGCGCTGACCCAGCAGTTGGCCAAGCATCTGCCGAAGAATCACGCGAAGAGATCAAAAAAGCCCTCGAAGGTGCAGATATGGTATTTGTTACGATTGGTGCGGGTGGTGGTACTGGCTCAGGTGCTGGTCATGTTGTTGCGAGTATCGCTCGTGATCTCGGTATTCTCGTCGTAGGTGTTGCGACAAAGCCATTTAGCTTTGAAGGTGAAAAACGTCGTACAAATGCCGAATGGGCAATCGCTCAGTTGGGCCGTCAAGTCGATACCCTCATCACTATCCCCAATGATCGTTTGCTTCAGACGATTGATCGTCGCACTCCGCTACTTGAGACATTTAAGATTGCAGATGATGTTTTGCGTCAAGGTGTCCAGGGTATCTCCGAGCTTATCACTGAGCACGGTTTAATTAACCTCGATTTTGCTGATGTCAAAGCTATCATGAGCAACGCCGGCTCAGCCTTGATGGGCATTGGACGGGCGAGTGGTGAAGACCGTGCTGCCAAAGCCGCGCAACAGGCTATTGAGTCACCACTCATTGAGGTCTCAATTGATGGCGCCAAAGGTGTGCTCTTCAATGTCACTGGTGGCTACGATATGAGTATGAGTGAGATCCAAGAAGCGGCTGAAATCATCACTGCAGCTGTTGCACCGGATGCAAATATCATCTTTGGTGCGACACTCAAACCTGAAATTGAGGATGAATTGATCATCACTGTCATTGCGACAGGCTTTGATAGTGAATATTTCCACGAGCGAGCGGCGGCGACACCGTTGCCTAGCCTCACGACGACCCCGTCAGTAGTCCAACGCGAGCTTGACCGTCAAGATGATGTCAGTGACGAAGAGATCAAAAATGTCGACATGAATCTCGATAACTCCCATGCGCAAGCAGCCAGCAGTTTTACTGACGATGAAGAACCGACAGGCAATATATGGCACCAGGTCGATGAAGATGAATCAGACATGCCAGCATTTCTTCGCCGCCGCAAAAAAGACAAATAATGAATAGCTGATAGCTGATAGCTGATAGGTGCCGCAACCACAAACTTCAAATTGCTTTGAAATCTCTGGTTGCGGGAGACAGGAGTCGCCCGCTTGTGCCGATGCTGTTAGCAACGGCACTGGTGCTCAAGTTCTTGGCACCACTTGCACCGCTTGGTTGAACGAGTGACGCGCTGGGCGTCCTCGATCTTGTTGACCTTTGCCTCCTGGTGCCGAGCACGGTCTGTGATCTTCTTGATTACACCCATGGCCTCTTCCTGTCTCCAGTGCCGTCAGGATAGTACCCGATGGCGACGAAATGTACTACGGTAGGATTCCACCATAGTCTAATCATATATTATAGCAAAAATATCATAAAAAGTCAATATTCTTCCACTGTAACAAGCTGAGTATACTTGTAGGTAACAGAGTATGCCGTATAAGCAAAAGCGCTATATGTTGCATAAAATACACTTGTCATGCGCTATATATAGGG
>CAZHUZ010000019.1:0-12635 GCA_964535835.1 uncultured Candidatus Saccharibacteria bacterium
CATACCTCTAGTATAACGCACTGTTTTGCTCATGCTTGCGAATACATCCCAATCTGTCAGACTAGAGTCATGGGAGAACATTTATCGATATCAAGAGCCAGTCAAGTAATTACGAGGGTGAACAAGTCACTCGAAGATAGGAGCGCTCGTTTGCCATATTCTGAGCCAGAAGCGGCTTTGGCCGCTGTGTCATTAGTTGCTGATCGATACTGGGCTGATGCCAAACGGCAGGAGTTTGTTGACCGAGCGTATGAAGTCGCCGCATTTTTAGGAGGCGCATCTATCAACCAGATTTCAAAAGATCGAAGTTATCGTCATATCCCTTCTCCCCAGGACTACACTAAAACACATCTCGGTGACTCGATCAGGATTGTTTCTGATCTTGCCGCCTCGATCATGGAAACTCCTGAGGTATCGTCGGTCGTTAGCAATGAAACTAGATCTGAGTATGAGGTTCCCCACACTTCTATCCGTAGTACAGTTGAGCTGCTACATGAGGCGGGAATCATAGAAGCAGGATATATGCTCGGGATGCTTGTCGTATTTGATGAAGTCCCTCATGACACGCAAAAGACGGCAGTACTTTATGGTGTGACTACCAAATGGTTACAAGAAAAAGTGAGACGAGCACCTGATCCGTCTCCGTATATAACGAGAGTAATTGGAGATACTCGTGATGCGGTTGTTGCACGCAAGATGCAGGGCGTGATAAATGATGAGATGAAACGAACTACTGATAGACAAGCTGCCGAAAGATTTGTGCGGTCAAAGATTGCATCCGAGTTAGCAGCAGTCTTCGCCCAGCGAGTATACTAGTACTATGACCAAACGCCTGGCAATCATCGATGGCAAATCAGTATTCTACCGAGGCTACTATGCAATGCCGAGTTTGAGTACGCGTGATGGAACGCCGACGGGGGGTGTCTATGGATTTGCCGCACTCAGCCTAGAGCTTATCAAAAAGCTCAAACCAGACTATGTCTGCGTCGCCTGGGACAAGCCCAAAACCAATATCCGTAAGCGTAAGGCAATTTATCCAGAATACAAGGCTGGTCGCAAACCAGCACCACCAGACTTTTATGTACAGATCCCGATACTTCACGAACTGCTTGAGGCGTTTTCGTGGCCACTGTACGAAGCTGATGACTATGAGGCTGATGACATCATGTGCACACTGGCTGAAAAAGCCGCTGAGCAGGGCATAGAGACATGCCTGATCACGAGTGATCTTGATGCTCTGCAGTGTGTCGGACCACTGACGCATGTCTATGCGCTCAAAAAAGGCTTTAGCAACATTGATTTGTTTGATCCCGCAAGCTTTGAAGCCAAATATGGCATAACGGTCGATCAATTTCTCGACCTGAAATCACTCAAGGGTGATAGCTCTGACAATATCCCGGGCGTGCCGGGTATTGGTGAAAAAACTGCCGTCAGTTTGCTGCAAGACTACGAGACGCTTGATGGCGTCTATGAGAATCTATGGCAAATCAAAGGTGCGATAGCGAAAAAGCTTGAAGCTGGTAAAGATTCCGCCTATATGAGCCGCGAGATTGCGATGCTGTATCATGATGCACCATTTGAACTCGACCTGGACGCAATGGATGTCAACGACCTCGATACCCTCAAACTAAAGACGCTACTGACTAAACTTGAATTTCGTTCGTTGCTACGTGGGCTACCGAGCCATATGCAAAATTCTGAGGTTGTCAAGAGTAATGAGGCGCAACTACTAGAGATAAAAACGGCAAATGAGACCAAATGGAGCGAACCGGAGTCGGTCAAATTTGCTATGGCCGAACAGGTGATCGTTCATCTGGATGGCGATGCGCTGTATGTTTCGAGTGAGCAGGGTAGTTATAGCAAAGTGGAGCTTGATGATATTGAGAAACATCTAGCGAGCACTTCGGTTATCACTCATGATGGCGATGCGCTGATGCGATTTTTCTTGCAATCTGGTCTCGATACTCTACCATCCACCTGTTTTGATACAAAGCAAGCGGCATTCTTGCTTGATCCACTGCGCAAATCTCGCGATCTTGCTGATCTGACGGGGATTGATATATCTGATATCGGACAGGTGATTGGCGCGCTCTGGGCTCTCCATAGCGAGCAAGAAGAAGCATTTACATCGCTACCAAAGCTTAAGGGTGTTGCCTATGACATTGATTTCCCACTTATCCCGATATTGGCGCGTATGGAGCATCGTGGTATCATCCTCGATACTAAAATGCTTGATACGATGAGTAAAGAGTTGGCTCGACAAATTGACAACGTTCAGCAACAGATGTATGAATTGACTGGAAGTGAATTTAACATCAGTTCACCCGCACAACTAAGTGAGGTGTTGTATGAAAAGCTTGGTCTAAGCACGATCGGCATCAAAAAGGGCAAGACAGGCTATAGTACGGGTCAGAGCGAGCTTGACAAGCTACGTGGCAGTCATCCGATTATCGAAATGATTGAGCAATACAGGGAACTAACAAAACTTCAGAGTACCTACGTCGAGGCGTTGCCAAAGCTGGTTGATAAACAATCACGATTACATACAACGTTTCGCCAAGATGTTGCGGCGACAGGTCGTCTCAGTAGTGCTGATCCAAACTTGCAAAACATCCCCGTGCGGTCAGAGCAAGGGCGCAAGATCCGTGAAGCGTTTGTACCAGGACCTGGCAATGTATTTGTCAGCGCCGATTACAGCCAGTTTGAATTGCGTCTTGCAGCCGTGCTGGCGGGTGATGAAAAAATGATCAATGATTTCAATGCGGGGACAGACATCCATGCCAAGACGGCGTCTGAGGTATACAAAATTTCGCTTGATGACGTGACGAAAAATCAACGACGTGATGCCAAAGTGATAAATTTTGGCGTGCTCTACGGTATGAGTCCGCATGGACTAGCGGCAGCAACGGGCATGAGTTTCCATGATGCAAAAGTATTTATCGATGAGTATTTCCGACTGCGAGCGCCGATCCGCAAGTATATCGACGAGACGATAGCAAAGGCAAAAACCGATGGCTATGTCGAGACGTATTTTGGTCGTAGACGACCGACACCAGATGTAAAATCGAGTAATTTTATTGTTCGAAATGCCGCTGAACGTCAAGCCGCCAATATGCCAATTCAGGGAACTGAGGCTGATTTGATGAAGATGGCAATGCTGGAGGTTGAAGCAAAGCTTCAACGGAAGGAAGAAGGAAGAATGAAGAAGGAAGATGAATCACTAGGATGGCAGGTGTTGCAGATACACGATAGTATCCTCGTTGAGTGTGCGCGTGAAAATGCCGAAGAAGTCGGTGAGGTTCTCAAAGAAACGATGGAGAATATCTACCCGGAGCTTGGTATCCGTCTTGATGTCGATGTGCATACAGGAGAAAACTGGGGAGAAGTCTAGGTGAGTGAATTTATCGGCGAGTATAACAAGTTAGTACGAGATTCTATCCCGCATATTGCCGAGCAAGATGGGCTTACGGTTTATGCACGACGACTGGATGATGATGAGTACGAGGATGCGCTACTGCAAAAGTTAGTCGAAGAAGCGACAGGAGCAGCTGAGTCGAGAGGTTCACTTGAAGAATTAGCTGATGTACTAGAGGTAGTAAGAGCGATTTGTAAGGTCAGAGGCTATCACATGAGTGATATTGATGATACTCGGGTTAAGAAACGAGAGCGAAAGGGCGGATTTGATGATCGTGTTTACCTTGAGAGAATTGCTGAGTAAGACCTGAAATGATAAAAGCAATAATTTTTGACTGTTTTGGCGTGCTGGTGCAGGGCAGCCTTGGTGCATTTATCCATAAACATTTTCATGACAATCCTGAGGCGCGGCAACGTGTCGATGAACTTAATCGCATGGCAAACTTGGGATATATCGACTACAAGCAATTTGTGGATGGTGTAGCCGAACTTGCTCGTATGAGCTGGGAGCAGACCAATAAAGAGCTCGATCAGACACCAGCAAATGTTGAGCTGTTTACGTATATCCGTGAGCAGCTGAAGCCAACTTACAAAATCGGTATGCTATCAAACGCTGCGGATGATTGGTTGGATGAGTTGTTTACACCCGAGCAAGTAGCGGTGTTTGATGACGTGGTGTTGTCGTATCGTAGCGGCATGGCCAAGCCTGACAAGGCGATCTATCGTCTCAGTAGTGAGAATCTTGATGTTCAGGAAAATGAATGCGTTTTTATCGATGATGTCGAGATGTTTTGTGAGGCGGCACGATCAGTAGGCATGAAGGCAATTTGTTTTCACGATGTTGAACAGCTACGGAGAGACCTAGACAATATACTGACTAGCGCAAAATGATACAATAAAACCATAAAGGGGGCTGAAATGGACGATGATATCAAAGTTGAGATTATACCGGCGTTAATGCTAGCGATTGTGGCACGGCAGACTGAGCTTGATTTCAAACAGATACCACCCCTGTCTGAGGCAATTGAGCGCGGTGACGTTGTTATGCTTGCTGTACGGCGTGAGGTTGAGGGTTTTGTCGACCAATATATGGGTCGTGTCTGTTTATGGTTATCACCTGAAAAAGACGCGCGTATTCGTCAGGCAGCACCCGAGGCTGTGGTCGTGCGGATGCTTCATGTCAACGAACGAGCTCGTTTGCAGGGTATTGCCACCAAAGTCATGCAGATCGTCGAGACAGTCGTAGCATCGAGAGATCGTACGACGATTGCAGTACTGGTTGAGCCGGACAACGAAGCTGCTCGCAAAATGAATGAGTCACTTGGCTATACACTCAAGCAAGTTGATGGACAAGATACCTTTATGTCTGATATCGATGACGACGGTAATCACGTCGCGACACCAGTCGCCATGATGTTGATGGTCAAAGAGTTGAGCTAGACAGGTAGATCAAATGCGCCGTGACGTAGCACGGTGATTGTCCCATTATTGATGCGAATGATTGTCGATGGTTGATGACCTTTGACTTCACCACCGTCGACATACACATCAATAGCATCACCGAAGTAGGCGAATGCTTCTTCGATGGTCGTAGCAGTTGGTTCTGACGGCAAATTAGCACTGGTGGTCATGAGCGGACCAGTTTGCTTAAGTAGTTTTAATAAATCATCATAATCTGGTACGCGTACGGGCAGGTCTGATCGATCGGCTTTGAGATATGGCGCAATATCGTTTGCGGGTAGAACAGCGCTGGGGGGTGCCGGCCAATATGAGGATGTTTCATCGAGAAGCTCACGTGAAAATCCGAGATCATGGAGGTGAACTACATCGTAGCCGATGATCGTCCCGGGCTGATGTTCACGAACTTTGAGTGAATACATTTTTTTGATGGCCGTTTCATCATGCGCACGTGCGACGAGGCCATAGACGGTATCGGTTGGAATGACAGCAATGCCACCATCATGCAAAATGGAAACAATTGATGGGTCGAGCAATGACGAAACAACTTTCATGGCTATTGATCATACCACACTAGGGGTGATGGTGCATCCAAGCGCTGGATGTTGCCGATGCAGTGTAAAATGAAAGCATGAGAACTATCTGGCGACGATTTCGCCCACAGCAACCTGTCTGGAATACTGATGATGACATATTTGAGCGTGCCGAGCACATCATCGATAGTCATACAGAGGTGCCGAGACGTATGTGGCAACGTCATGATCCGAGTGTACTCAACGACGTGATCACTTCTTTGCGGGCGCATGGTGAACATACGAGTGATGTGACGACACTGCTTGCAACACTAGTACTACAAGCGCCACGCGCAGTGGCAGCACAGCGCAAAATGGACAAGCATCCGCATGGCTATCATGACAAAAAAGCGCGGTTGTTTGAGCTGATTGATTTTAACGATACGTATGTGTCAACGGTACTAGCAATGCCAGAGCATCATCTCGCAACGTTCAATGATCGAGTCCGACAGCTGATCACGCGTGCGTGTAAGAGAATGGGACTGCCGAGTTTTAGCAACGAGCAGTGGGATGCGATCACGCATGGATTGACACGAGAAATAGCTGTGTATAGGGGTGCGGCGCATCTTGGCTATCAGGTGCGTATGACGAATCGCAATGAAGACGCCATGGGAGTTGATATGGTGGTGACGAACGCCGACGGAGAGGAGATAAATCTCGATATCAAAACCAGATCTAGTTTTCATTTTCGTCTGATGGATCTGGAGCGTGAAGGTCGTATTAGCAAACTAGAACAGACTGAGGGGGAAAAGTTTGGACACCTGACAGTGATTAACGGTCATGGTCACGAGGCGGTCCGGACGACGTTACTCCGTATCGATGAAGAAACCTATGGGGCGGCAACTGGTTTTGCGCTTGATCACCTTGAGCCTCTTGATACCTCATTTAAGCAGATATTTACATTGGTTGATAAGCTCAAGAAGGTATAATTGTAGGCATGAATGAACAGGTCGAAAAACAGCTGGTACGACAACTCAAAATTTTGAATTTTTGGATCACAACATTTGGTGTTTTACTACTTTTAGCACTAGGCATCATAGGATTTTTCCTCTATCAGACGGCGATGTTTGTCAAAAACACTAGTGACAAAATCACGACAATCCAACAACAAACGACGCAGCAACTAGATATCAAAAGCAAGGTGTGCGAGGGGAGTGATGCTTTCTCTAGTTTCGTAAAGTCCACTGGCGCTTGTAATTAGCGGTACAATTTGATGTCAAAAATACTTGATTTTTACGCTACATAAGCGTATTACAGAGATAGGACTTTTTACCAAAAACAAACATAGTCCAGGAGGCTCTCTATATGTCAGCATCTGCTGTCGAGCATAATATTTCTGAGCTGGGTGAGCGTCATATCACTCATGAACGCTATGTATCTCCTGTTGATTACGCAAATAGTCATCCTGAATCTCGCGAACACATCCGCGAGTTTTTTTGGCGTCATGTCGGGCATTGGGAAAAAGCGCGGCGCCTCAAGGGCGAAGTGCCATACGCTGATATATGGAGTCATGTCCAGGAGTTGGTAGCTTGCTATGGCGATAATGGCACGATGCTCCGGATAGTAGGCGACATTCATCACCCAGAAGCAATAGATGATTATCACCTAGTCATCGGTGATATGGTGGGTGGACGTGAAAAGTTTCCAAAAATTGTTGCTGTAGGAGGGTACGAAACAGGGCGAGACATTGTACGTCCAGATTCTGTACGGGTGTTTTATTTAGAGAGTGATTTGCCTGATAAAGGCTATCCCGCCTATCTGTGGCCACGAATAGAGCAAAATGTTTATAGTGGGGAAGTAGTATATTACGAGGGTAATGGCGCCGCTGAAGAGCACATGCACCTGATCGATGAGCTGCACGCGGCCACAATCGGACGTCTGCGCTCAGTTGGCTCTCGAGGTTTGACTGCTGTCTAGATAAGCATAATAGTCTTGACATTCTATCGTTTTTATGCTATCATGAAGATATGAATAGAGATTTTGGTGGACCAACTCGACTCGGTATGATCATCATTGGTGTGGTATTTTTCCTCATCGTTGCTGGGCTTTTCTACTTTATTACTGGCGGCGGACGTAGTGCTGATCCAGGTGTGAGTCAAGAGGAAACCAAGCGATCTCGGGTGACAACTATCAACAGTGGGCGCAGTGTTCGTATGACAGTGTATGGCCCGATCGTAGCCGACGAAGAACGTGAATCTTATGAGGTGACTGTCACAACAACCAGTCGACGATTTGCGGCCTATCGAGGCTATAACCAAACTCAAATTGCTGCGAGTGACTATGGTAACACCTACGAGGGCTACCAACAACTCGTGTATGCGCTGGCGCATGCCGACTTCGACAAAGAGAAAAAGGTCGATGAGCTCGCCAAGGATGATCGCGGTGCCTGTGCAACAGGGAGACTCTATGTCTATGAATTGTTTGAAAACGGTGATTTGGTGCGTCGTACCTGGACAACCTCATGCTCAAAAGTTCGTGGTGATTTCGCTGGGCTCAATCGTCAGGTTGCCCATCTGTTTAAGCGTCAAGTACCTGACTTTAATAATGCCGTCAAAGTCTTAAAGACACTTCGCAGCGGCAATTATTAAGCTCTAAAACCATCCGGCGATCAACTCTGTTTTGATAGATGATTGATTGATCGAAAAAAATTGCTATTGACATAAGTGCTATACTATCAGATAATCAGATCAAACTAACTTTAAAACCCAAAAGGAAACGAATGAAACAACAACTCAAATCGCGCGGTTTGATTGTGGCAAGTGTTGCTGCGGTTGTCGGTCTTGTTCTGGCTCCGGTGGCAGCATCAGCTGTAACTCAGAGCACTACGGTCACGGCCAATATCCAAAGTAGCATCGCCATTTCACAAAGTGGTAATGTTAGCTTCAACATTACCCCTGTGAGTGGCGGTGCGCAATCATCGGGTAACCACACTGTGACGGTGACCACAAATCACCCCACAGGGTATCTCCTGACTCTTGGAGATGCTGATGCAACAACTGTATTGACGGATGGTTCAAACACTATTGCGGCTCATACAGGTACAGTAGCAAGCCCAACTGCGCTTGCTAACAACACATGGGGCTTTGCGATTGCAACAGCATCCATGACCGGAGTAACGAACGCGTTTGACGCGTCATACACCAACTTTACCGACCAGACGTCGAGTACGACGAAATGGGCGGGTATCACGACAAGTGCAGTCAATATCAAATCGACTGGCACAGGCGCGGGGTCAGGTGACGCAACTGTTGTTAACTACTCGGCAAAAGCTGACACTACCAAACCGGTTGGTGCATACGTTGACACAGTTACTTATACTGCTACAACCCACTAGACGTTTTATAGTTGATAACAATACCTCTCAAGTTGATCGAGAGGTATTTGTTTGGGCAGTTGAGACTAATGTATAATGCCAAGTACTAGCTAAGGGGAAATGAAAAATGAATCGTGTATTTGGCCGTGTGTCAGTAGTAATGGTGGCGGGTATGATGTTGGCATGTTTGGGCGTAACGAGCGTGCAAGCAGCGGATGGTGAGAGCATCGTCATGTCACCAACCGGTAAGTCACTTGATCTTGACGCGGGTAGTACGGCGAGTGGATCATTTAAGATCATCAATGATGGAATGACCGCTTATGATTTCAAAGTGTACGCAGCACCGTACTCTGTCAAAAACGGTAGTTACGACGCAGATTTTACGTCGACACCCGTAGGCGCTGATGCTTATACATGGGTGACATTTGACAAAAAACAGTATCATCTTGAGCCTGGACAAAATATTGATATAACCTATCAAATCACTGTGCCTGATGATGTCAGTCCTGGTGGTCACTACGGCGTTATTTTTGCCGAGACACAACCCGATGAAAAAAATAAATCAAACGTTGTTGCCAACAAGCGTGTCGGTATGATTCTCTATACCGCTATCAAAGGTGATTATATCCAGGCAGGTCGCGAAGTCGAGACGATTATTCCGTCGTTTAGCATCGGTGGAGTGCCTTCGGCAACAATGACAGTCGAAAATACAGGTAACGCGCATTTCACGAGTAAAGAAATCTTTCGTGTCAAAAATATTTTTGGCCAACAGGTCTACGAGCGTACACTTGAGCACATCATTTTGCCAAAGACGACTCGTGATATCGGGCTAAGCTGGGAAAATGGCGCCAATCTCGGCTGGTACACCGTCGAGACACGTAGCGTGATATTAGGTAAAACAACCGATCATAGCAGCCTCGTGTTTGTGGCGCCACTGTGGTTCTTGGTAGCGGTTACCCTCGTAGCGTTCGGCATCATCTACATGCTTTGGCGACGGTTTCGTCGTTAATATATCCATCTGATTTGTGATATAATCATAAGCAATTATGAGGGGTAAATTTCGTCTGGGATCATGGTTTGCTCTCTTGAGTTTACTTCTCATTGGGCTGACATCGAGTGTGAGTGCCGAGCGGTTTACTGGGGGGAGCTATCAGATCGATGCAAGTGTGATTGGAAATAGTTTCGGCGGCTCGCAGTCAGGCGGGAGCTATCAGCTGACGAGCAGTGGTGGCGAGAGCATTATCGGCCAGGGGAGTGGCGGCAGCTACAAACTAGATAGTGGCTACGTGGCGCAATTACAAAAGAGCCTCCAATTGACCGTCCAGCCAGGTAATATGGTGGCGTATTATGCCCTCGATGAGCCGAGTGGGTCATTTATGCGAGACACGTCGTTTAATTCGAACAATGGATCGACTATTGGTAGCCCGACGATTGGCGCAGGCAAAATAGGGAACGCTATGACGCTCAATGGTTCATCGCAATATGCTGTGGGCATTGACAATGACATAGCTTCTACGATCACACTATCGGCGTGGGTGAAGCCAACCTCAGGTGGTCAAACAGCAAGTCTAATCGCCAAACGATCGTCGACGACTGATAATCAAGGTACGTTGAGTCTGGTGAGTGGAGCTGCAACCTTTACGGTGACGACCGCTGGAAGCGAAAAGACGGTAACGGGAGGGGCACTGAGCGCAGGAGTTTGGACGCATGTTGTAGGTGTGTACGATGGGACTAACGCTCGATTGTACGTCAATAACGCCGCTGCTTCACCTACCGCCGCCACGGGGGCCTTGGGCAGTAACAACTTTGCCTGGACGATGGGGCGAAATGCCAATGCCGCCTCAGGCTATTTTAGTGGTGGACTCGATGAAATAAAAATTTTTTCGCGGGCGCTCAGCGCCAATGAGGTCAAAGCCGAATATGATGCTGGCGTGGCGGGCAATACTGCTGGTTTGTCATTTGCAGCTGATATCGCGCCTGGTGTATCACAGACCAGTCCGTTTGATGCCGCTGTACTGACCGATGCAAAAGCCTATAGTCTCGCTATCAACCAAAATCAAAATCTGACCAAGGGTGCGGACACAATTCCTGCAGTATCTGGCAGTATCGGGAGCCCGGTAGCGTGGGTCGAGGGGACGACAAAAGGGCTTGGGTTTACGCTCTTTGGCACCAATGCGACCGCAATTCCAGGGACGTGGAATAGTGGCAATTCATACGCAGCATTTCCGGGAACTGCGACGACGTTTTATAACCGTACAGGTCAGGGGACAAAAGATATTGTCAATATGCGTTTGAGGCTTGATGTCACGACTGCTCAGACAGCTGGCACATACAGCAATGTCATCACCACGACGGGGACGATGACACCGTGACGAGGGTAGTTGTCGGCGCTGTGCTCAGTATTGCTATAGCGGTGGGGTTGATATCACCGTCCGCAGGGGCCTTGTCGCTCAAAATCGCGCCACTTGACTACACTGCCGAGCTCAAAAAGGGCGATATCAAAAAAGGCTATATCGATATCTCAAACCCAGATGCGAAATCTGCCAAGGTCGCGCTAAGCGTACAGGCATTTCGCCAGACGGACGATCAAGGTTCACTTGAGTTTTATGGTAGTGAGCAGTTGCGTCTGGGGGTGAAGCTTGATTTTGAGACGATTACACTCGGCGCGGGTGAGGGTATGCGAGTATTTTTTTTACTCGATGGGACGAAACTACCATCTGGCGATGTGTTTGGGGCGATCATGGCGTCGACCATACCTGATGAAAATGGCGGTGGATCTGCCCAGTCCGTCCAAGTCGGGACGCTACTGATGCTGCGAAATGGCACACCTGTGGGGCATACAGCAAAGATTGACTCACTATCGGCACATTGGCTACAGATAGGCGAGGCGATCAATGCTCGTTTTACCGTGACCAATCCTGAGAGCGAGAAAAAATCGACCGGGTTTTCGCCACAGATCATCGTGGCACTCAAACCCTATCAGGTCAAGGAAGTGCAAGGCCCACTCCTATTTGCGGGACGGACGCGTGCGGTTGATTATCGTCAGACAGGGGACTATTTTGGTCCTATGTTGCTCGATGTCAGCTATGAAAACAGTCACCAAACAAAGCTCATGTTTGTTATCACAGGATACTGGCGCTGGGTAGCACCGCTGGTAGCAGCCGCTGCATTAGTCATAGGATGGTTTGCTCTGCGAAGATCGAAAACGATGACGATACAATCCAAAAAAACCCCACTATTTCGTCGCAAAAAACACTAGTATTTTATCTGTCGGAGTGGTATAATTCGACTAACCTTTGAGAAACAAAAAGGTTGAACAGATAAACAAAAAGGAAATATGAAACATTCCTCCAGGGGTAATATACCGCGATTTGCGGTTCCTTTTATCGTATCTACGATCAGTCTTTTGCTGGTCTGTTTCGCGTTTTTCTCCCACTCCGCTACCGCCGCCATCCCTAGTACCATGAACTTTCAAGGCCGCCTGACTGACTCTACTGGTACCATCATGCCTGACGGTCTCTACAACATGCAGTTTCGTATCTATACGGTGCCGACAGGTGGCAGCGCCACCTGGAGTGAAACAAGAGAAGTCTCAGGATCAGACTACCGCGTCCAAGTAACCAATGGTCTCTTTAGCACCCAACTTGGTCAACGTACCGCACTGCCAGCTAGTCTCTTTGCTAACACCGATCTCTACTTTGAGATCACCATGGCAAACCCTGCCACTGCAACCTGTAACACCACTGCCTGTCAGACCTGGGAAAGCCCGATGACAGCTCGTCAGAAACTGGCCACCAGTGCCTATGCGTTTAATAGCGATACACTTGATGGGCTCGACTCCACTGCCTTTGCCACTGCGACCGGCTCGGCGAACTACA
>CAZHUZ010000020.1:0-11772 GCA_964535835.1 uncultured Candidatus Saccharibacteria bacterium
GAGCATGATTTGATAATCCGCTCATTCTCGAGTTCGTCGAGACGTTTGCTGAGAGTACGAGGGTTGAGGCCAGAAATTGATTTTTCGAGCTGACCGAAGCGCTTGGCATCGTCAGCTAGCTCACGGATGATGAGCGCAGTCCATTTATTGCCGAGGATACACATGGCTGTTTTGATATCACACGGCGCAGAATTATTTATATCCATATTTTACTTTACTTTGTATAGTGAGGTCGTTATACTTTTACTATATAAAGTATAGCAAAGAGAGGGATAAAATGAAACTAGGTATTATCATCGGTAGTATTCGTGAGGGGCGTAGCTCACAGCATTTGGCCGCATTGGTCGAGAAACAGGCAAATAATCTGGATGGTGTCGAAACAACAGTTCTTGATCTACGTGATTTCAATCTGCCAATGTTTAATGAGGCGATCTCACCGAAATATAATCCAAATCGCCGTACCAATACTGAGGGCAAAAAATGGCTCGACGCATTGTCGGCTCAAGATGCATTTGTCATTGTGAGCCCTGAGTATAACCGAGCGGTTCCTGGCGTGCTCAAAAATGCCTTTGACTACATTGCTCACGAGGTTAGTGACAAACCATTCGCACTTATTAGTCATGGTTCATACAATGGAGGATTTACTTTAGCAAACCTCCGTGTCATGGTGCCTGAGCTGGGCGGTATATCGATACCTGCGATGATCGGTATCCAGTACGGACAATTTGATGAAAAAGGTACCTATATAGGTGATGAATCTACTCTAACTGGTCGTATTGACAGCCAGCTCGCTGACCTTCGTCGCTATAGTGAGGCGCTTATGTCTGTTCGTAACTAGTCGGCGGCCGTTGTCTTACTAGTGAGCTTTCATTCAAAGAGAGCTTAGCATCGATTCATCATCACCTCGACGGGAGACGTGTCTTATAGATCAGATTTGCTTCTCGAGCTCGCTGAAATCTATCGAGGTTTTAACGAGTAAATCTTTGAGCAAGACAAATCTGCTCCCGGGAGTGATGGTGCTTTTGCCTGTGGATTGGCTGAAAAATTCAGGTAATTTCCGGCAACGGCTGTATAATTGACCGTACCTAAATGGGGGAGTGAGTATGAATATGCTTGAGAGCACGCTGGCGATGTTCGATTATGTGTCTGAGGGGTTGGGACTCGACGATGATGCCAAGCGATCATTGATTGAGCCACAGGCAGAGCATCATTTTGAAATAACGGTTGATGATATTACTCATCAGGCGTACCGCGTGCAACATAGCAACAAACGTGGGCCGTACAAGGGTGGTATTCGGTTTCATCCCCATGTTGATAGCAGTGAGGTACGGGCGCTGGCGACACTGATGAGTATCAAATGCGCTGCCGTAAATATACCTATGGGCGGTGGTAAAGGCGGCGTAGCGTTTGATCCGCGCGAGTATACTGACGAGCATGTCGAAAAAGTATCGAGAGCATATGTGCGTGCACTTGAGCAACATATTGGTCCCGACAAGGATGTACCTGCGCCAGATGTCAACACGGACGGTGCGGTGATTGATTGGATGGTAGATGAATTTGAGCAGTTGACAGGCGATACATCAAAAGCTAGCTTTACCGGTAAATCACTCCAAAATGGCGGATCAGAAGGTCGTATAGAAGCAACCGGACGTGGCGGGATGATTGCGCTACGCGAATATTGTGCGCTCAGAGGTATTAAGACACAAGGAATGACAATTGCACTGCAGGGGATAGGCAATGTCGGTTTTTACTTTGCTCAGTTGGCCGAACGAGAACTCGGTGCGCGTATCGTAGCGGTTGCAAATTCACGCAAGATGGTGCGTTTGCAAGGAGCATCCTTGCAAGACAGGCAGTTTTCAAAAGAGGTAATTGATCAATTGGGTGAAGCTGCAGGTAGCCCTGAGGATATCATAGAAATCGACGCTGATGTGCTAGTGTTGGCGGCTCTCGGTGATGTCATCGATGGCGGCAATCAGGCCCTCGTCAAAGCAGATCATGTACTAGAGCTCGCCAACGGACCAGTTGACTATGAGGCGTTCATTGCTATGGAATCTCGAGGAGTTACCATCGTACCAGATGTGATCGCCAACGCTGGTGGTGTGATCGTTAGTTACCTTGAATGGGTGCAAAATCGTCGCCACCAACACTGGAGTGAATTGAGAGTTAATGATGAGCTCGATCGTATCATGACACAGGCTGTACAGGAGGCATACGCCCGAGCAGATAGTCGCATGATCCCTCTCAAGCAAGCAGCATTTGAAATTGCAATACAGAGGCTACTGTGACATACCCATTGACTTTGTCATCAGATAAGCGTTTTATAAGATAGTCAGTGCACCTACGAGTAGATGGAGTGGGCCGTGATACTGTATATCATCGGCAGCAAACGTGTCTGGGCACCACCTCTGATGAGGGAGGCAGTCTGGGCTCCGGATCTGTATCGTGAGTCGCCCTATATTCCGTGGAGTTCGCGGAAGAGGCGTCCATGATTTCAGATCACAGCAGGCGCCCCACCCAGGCTTTTCGTCCCGTACAGGATGCAGACCGACGTCGCGTGATGCATCGGCCTCATCCTTCGGGCAAAAAACCCACAGGAGGACGCAAGACCTCGTAGCTCTTCATCGGGGAGCACGAACACCGCGCGTGTGATCGATCATGATCACGAGCTCGGGTGTGACATGTGTCGCACCCGAGCCGCGCGGCTCGTTTTTTGTTTGGGGTACAATAGTGATATGACAAAACACGCAACGGTACTATGGATGGATCTAGAGATGACGGGGCTGGACCCTGAGGGTGATCGCATCCTCGAGGTGGCGGCGATCGCGACTGACTGGCAATTTGAGGAGATAGCGACATATACGGCCGTCAAAAAAGTTGATCCACAGCTCCTGGGTGAGCGCATGCAGGTATCCAAAGCGTTTTGGGATCTCAACTCTACGGTACGTGACGCACTGGTGTCACAAAATGCCGGGGGCAAAGATAGTGAGACGGTTGAGTCTGAGCTGATCACGTTTATCGATCAGCATTTTGAGGTAGGTACACGTATATTGCTGGCGGGAAATTCCATCCACCAGGATCGACGATTTATCGTGCGTGAATGGCCACGACTTGATGAGAGACTACACTATCGTATGCTAGATGTCAGTGCCTGGAAGGTCGTGTTTGAGGGCAAATATCGCAAAAAATTTGCCAAACCTGAATCGCATCGTGCGCTCGAAGACATCCGCGGCAGTATCGAAGAGCTGCAGTATTATTTGAAAAAAGTGAAAATCTAAAAACTGGCTATCATTGGCAGAATCCTAGCTCATATCTGATGGACACCGGCTTCCGCACGCCGTGATCCATATCGCCCATTTTCACCGAAAAGCTGCGGGATCGCTCTGCTTGGTCCTCGCTTTGTCGGGAACATGGGCGGTATGACTCTCGGGTTTGTGCAGATGGTGATCTCACAGATATGTGCTAGGATTCTGCCAGACTAAGTTACCATAGTTTGCGCAGCAAACATGAATAGTAGTATAGTAGCCGTATGAATTATCAGGCAAACGCCATTATTATCGGCATCACGAGAGACTGCCGGTTGTTTGCATAGTTAGTACAAAATCACAATCATCACCCGGCAGTAGCCGGTTTTTTAATGTAAAAGGAGCATGAATATGACGATGGTAGCGCAGCAACAAATAACAAATGAGGTGAAATGTAACAGAACAGTCGGAGGGCTATGGGATGAAATACGTCCGTATAGTCGATCAATCACGACAACTATTCAGAGTTATCTGCCAGATGGCCGCCCACTCATAGCTGGAGATGCAACTGGCCTGCCAAGCGGTTCATTTAAAGAGCGTGGGGCGGTTGCGAAAATGCGCGAAGTCTACGGAGAGGGTCATAGAGATGTCGTGACGGCAAGTGCCGGTAACTTTGCAGCGGGGGTGGCGTTGGGGGCAAGGGCGCTCGGTATGAATGCTGAGGTTTTTGTACCGATTGGCACACCCGAAGTGAAGAAACAAAATATTATGCGACTGGGAGCTGGAGCGGTGCGAGTACGCGAACTGGCTGAGACATTTGAGGAGTCGCGTATGATGGCACAGGAGTATGCTGATGAATACGATTCAGTCATGGTTGAGCCGTTTGATGATGAGATGGTGGCACTAGGACAGGGGACGATTGCCTATGAGTTACTAAAAAAGCATCCGTCTATAGAGCATTTACTTGTACCAGCCGGTGGCGGAGGCTTGGCGGCCGGTTGCATTGAAGCGATTAGGCAGGCGGGGCTACGTGCAAAAGTATATGGTGTTAAGCTTCGTAGTGAACAGGAGCTGTGCGAAGGGGCAAATGTTGTTGAGCTGGGTACCGTTGCGCGACGGACGATTGAACACAATAAAGAACTATGGGGTGGGTTGCTTTTAGTTGACCCTATTGATGTGGGGCAACGTGTCGCCGAAGAAGATGCGGTGAGGGCGGAGCATGCTGAAGCGATGGGAGGGGTCGCCTATGATCGTTACCCTGAGGCGACTGCGCTTCTTGGTGCTGCCGCGGCGCATCGCTATTTTGCATCGATGAGAGGGGTAATGGCGACGATCGTGACGGGATCAAGCGCAGACCAGACGAATCTCGATCGACTTCATAGTCATGTCACGAACAATCGAATAACGACACCATCACGAAAAATGTGGATAGCAAGCGGTGAACAATTACGAGGTCGATGAGCGGCAGTGATACACTAGGTATATGTTGAGCATCGAGAGGAAGAAAAAGCGTTTTTCGATAAAACGTGGGTTGATCGGCGTCGTTGTGATCGCAGTACTCGGTATGGGTGCCTATGGTGCGTATTGGTGGGTGGAGCAGACGAAAAAAGCACCTGTGGTATTAAGCCAAAAAACAACGAAGCCAGTTGTAAAATCGATGTCGCTAGAGAGTCGAATGCTCGTGATGGGTGACGTCTATTGGGGCCGCTATATTAACGATTGGTCGATGGCAAGTGATCTCAAATATGCCTATCCGTTTTCGAGGCTCAGTGAATTTGAGCGCGACAAATACGATGCGTGGATTGCCGATATGGAGTGTCCGATCACGAACAATCCAAAAGTCAGCTCGCGCGTTGAGGATGATACGCTCAAATTTGATTGCAGTCCACAGTATCTGCCTGAGGCAAAAAAATGGTTCACTGTCATGACACTGGCAAACAATCATACCGACAATCAAGGTGCTGAAGGGCTCGTCGAGACGCGTCAACATCTGCAAGAAAATGGCATGCAGTATTTTGGCACGTATGAACCGGATGACTACGACCACCTCTGTGATGTAATTGCGATTCCGGCACGAATCAGGATGAGCGATAAAACTGAAAAAGCCGCAAAGTTGCCGATAGTTTGGTGTGGCTATCACGGGGTATTTAAGACACCGAGTCAGGATTCGATACAAGTCATGAGCCGATACAGTAAACGATTTAATATCATCGCGATGCCGCATAGCGGTGCTGAGTACAAGGCCGAACCGGATGAGATCAAAACCACATGGCATCGAGCGCTGATCGACAACGGCGCCGATGTTGTGATCGGTGATCACCCCCACTGGACACAGAGCTCGGAGGCATACAAAGGAAAATTAATTATGTATTCACTTGGCAACTTCATCTTTGATCAGCAATTTAATGCCGAAGTAACACGTAGCGCGGTGCTGAGCATGACGGTCAATCTCGACGCCAAGGACGCGCCCGATCTTGATAAGTGGATGGCACTCGGTGAAAAATGCGCCACCTATCAGGATGACTGTTTGAAGCTGGCGACCGATCAGGAGCTTGCAAAGCTGCCGCTCAAGTACCATTTTGCCGTCCTCGGCAGCAATGATAGCGGCAAGATAACTCATCGTGCTGATGCGGCGCAGCTCGAATCGATCAAGCAGCGACTAAAATGGCAGCAGACAATTTTGGGATTATCTGGTAATAATAGCGGTGAGTAGGTGTTTTTTATGGTGGTAGTGTTTTGAACCCGCAACATGAAGGCAGCCCGATTGCTCGGGCTGCAGTGGACGAGGGGAGTTTTCTGTCTAGGCCGGGAAGACCTGGTCAGAGTGGTCGAGCAGCTTGAGGCCGTACTCGACATAGCCGAAGTCTTCCATCTGCTCCATGAGCAGATCGCCTGCGGCCTTGAAGACCGTCGCGAGATCGGTCAAGACCTCACTGCCACCAAAGAACTTGCGAGTCCACTCCGGGTTGAGTTGAGCACCGTAGCGCTCAGACTTCTCATCCCAGTAGATGTTCTCGATGTTCTGCCTGTGGGCGACGCGGTACTCGAGGGTGCCGTCGGGGCGACGGGTCCGGAGCACGTAGACGCCGTTGTCTGCTGACATGTTGTTCTCCTGTCGTCTGAAACGAGGCTTTCTCATTTCCTAATAGTATATTATAGCAATAAATAGTATATTTGTCAATATTTGTGATAAAATACCATTATGATTTCCCATAAAGCAATTGAAACGATGCTCACCGCGCTGCCGGGTGTGTATTTGGATTATCCGTTTGGTGAGGGAGTGGCAGTCTACAAGGTTAAAGCAAGAAGCAAGAAGGATGAAGGAAGAGAGGGCGACAAAATGTTTGCGCTTATACAAGAAGGCAGCAACCC
The DNA here is from genome assembly GCA_964535835.1 of uncultured Candidatus Saccharibacteria bacterium. GTDB lineage: Bacteria > Patescibacteriota > Saccharimonadia > Saccharimonadales > Saccharimonadaceae > JAPUDQ01. Next base: position 6,615 of record CAZHUZ010000020.1, read on the forward strand.
AGTATGTCTGAGCCTCAAGTGCGATCCGCAGCTGGCGCTACTCCTACGCGACAAATATGAGACGGTGCTGCCAGGGTATCATCTCAACAAAAAACATTGGAATACGATTATCTGTAGTGGCCAGGTACCAGAAGATGAACTACGTGATCTCATACGTCATAGTTATGAGCTGGTAAAGAACGGTCGTAGTTAAAGATTTTTTAATTTCTCTATGAGTGTTCGCAGAATATTGATAGTATCATCACGCTCAGAGCGAAACTCTTTGGTTTTGATAAGTGCGCCTGTAGTCTCTAATTGATCGATAACATCGCTATATTTCTGAAGTAACATGGGTTTATAGACTTCATTGAAGCGCCCATTGATACCAGCGGTGCGTAACTCCTCAATTTTATCTTCTTGAGACTCTTCTTTCTTGATTTCTTTGTCAGTCTTTTTGTAACCAGCCGCTTTAATAGCATTTTCGATTGCCTCAACACGGCCAGCTAGTAGACTGATGGCATCGCGGTTGTAGCGCTGCATAGAGGGGCTTTCTGCGTACTGGTCAGCTAGCGACATCATATTCTGCAAAGTTGCCAGACGCCATATCAATCGTTGGGATTCGTTCCCGGGGTCTTTACCCTGGTTGAGTATCATGGCCACTAAAATTATTAATGCCGCGATTATGCCGATAATAAGGATAACCATCTTAACTGGCGAGAATGTCCCAGCTGATTTATTGATAGCGTGTGCATTGGTCGGCTCGATAAAGTAAGGGTCTTTTGCCATGAGAGTATTTAATCATAAATCCGTCAACAGACCTAGTGATATACTGTTGTCATGATCTCCGATGAGGCTAAAGAAGAGGTTCGTAATCGTCTTGCGATTGAAGACGTAATCGGTGAATACGTGCCGCTCAAACGGGCGGGACGTAGTTGGCGTGGGTTAAGCCCATTTTCTCAGGAGAAGACGCCGAGCTTTTTTGTCTCACCCGACAAGCAAATATGGCATGATTTTAGCTCAAACAAAGGGGGTGATATCTTTAGCTTTGTGATGGAAGTCGAAGGACTTGATTTTCGGGCTACGCTGGAGTTGCTGGCGCGCAAAGCTGGTGTTGATCTGAGTCTGTATGAGACGAGAAACGATCGCGGGCTCGGTGACAAGAAAAAACGTTTATATAGCGCCAATGAGTTGGCGGCGACATTTTACCAACGCCAGCTCATCAAAGATTCCAGCGCTATTCACTATGTGAGTAATGTACGTGGATTGACACGACAGGTCGTGATGGATTTTCGCCTGGGATATGCTCCCGAACAGGGGTCAGTTTTGTCTCTTTTTATGCTGGGCAAAGGGTTTAGCGCAAAAGAACTGCTCGACGCGGGGCTGACAAATAGTCGTGGTCAAGACTTGTTGCGCGGTCGCCTCGCCATCCCGCTTAGCGATGGACAAGGACAAATCGTGGGATTCACGGGCCGATTACTCGCTGATATCAAAAATGCTCCCAAATATCTCAATACGCCACAAACGCTACTGTATGACAAAGGCCGTCATGTTTTTGGATTGGCACAAGCCAAAGAGGCGATTCGTCTCAATGATTATGTCGTTTTAGTCGAAGGCAATCTGGATGTTATTTCCAGCCATCAAGCTGAGGTAAAAAACGTCGTTGCTACGGCAGGTACTGCCATGACCGAACATCACCTCAAGGCGCTCAGTCGACTAACGCACAATGTACGACTCTGCTTTGACGGTGACAGAGCAGGTATTGCTGCGACCGAACGGGCTATCCCGATTGCGGAAGCGGTCGGGGTCGAGTTAAGCGTAATTACTCTGCCAAGTGATTTTAAAGATCCTGATGAGCTCATCAAAAAAGACGCCAAGTTGTGGCAGAGTGTCGTCGATAGCCATCAACCAGCCATCGAATGGATCATTGACCAATACTCAGAGCGATATGATCTGACAACCGCAGCAGGCAAGCGAGAGTTGAGTACCCAGGCGCTCGTGATTATCCGCAGCATCAAAGACCCTGTTGAGCAAGAACACTACCTCAAACGAGTTGCTGAAGTTACGGGAGCTAGTCGGCGAGCACTCGAGGGCAAGCTTAATCTCGCTCCCCGTAGCGAACCGATTCGTCGCCTAAGACCTATGACGGTTACTGCGTCATCTGGGCATGATCCTGAGGTGCACCAAGACTATCTTTTGGGGTTGGCACTGCTTGATGAGTCAGTCCACGATACCCTGCGACACCTGACGCCAACTGCGGTTGCTGGTGAACTACGCCAGACGTTACTCACTTATCTGTTAGGGCATCTCGGCAAAAAAGTTATTGAGCCACTGCCAGAAGAGTTGAAAAAATGCGAGACCTATGTCAAAATAGTTCTATTCAAAGCCGAGACTCGATACGGTACAGTTGATAGCAGTAGCCGACTGATTGAAGCCGCAAGTCTCGTACGACGTATAAAAGACGAACAGTTAAAACAAACCAAATCACTTCTCGACCAGCAATTGCGTGAAGCTGAAAGCGCTCATGACGAGGCGCAGATACAGACCTTGCGCATCAAACTGGCCGAATTAATCAAGGAGAGTAAACGTGCCCGACGATAAAACGACTGACGATGATTTTTTAGATGCAGCGAGCGATGATGAAGACGTCGCCAGTCTCAATGATATCGAAACATTTGACGAGCCGGATGTCGATGATTTTGAGGAAGAAGATGTTATCGAGGACGATCCCGTAACAGGATATTTTGATGATATTTCTGATGATTCCGTCCGTTTGTACTTGCGTGAAATAGGTAAAATCCCTCTGCTTAATTCTGAGGAAGAGCTTGAGCTTGCCCAGCGTGTTGTTGCAGGCGACAAAAAAGCCAAAGATCAAATGGCCGAGGCAAACATGCGCCTCGTCGTCAGTATAGCCAAGCGTTACTCTGGCCGTGGACTTGATTTTCTCGATCTTATCCAAGAGGGTAATACTGGTCTGCTTCGTGCCGTTGAAAAATTCGACCCAGACAAAGGCTTTAAATTTAGTACCTACGCGACATGGTGGATTCGTCAAGCCATCACAAGGGCTATCGCTGATCAAGCGCGAACAATTCGTATACCGGTGCATATGGTTGAGACAATCAACAAACTATTACGTACCCAGCGGCGCATGACACAAGATCTCAACCGTGAGCCAACGATTGAGGAGCTGGCTCGTGAGCTTGAGATGGAACCTGACAAAGTTGAATATGTCATGAAGATCAAACAAGATATCACTAGTCTCGATGCTGGTGTCGGACGCGACGATGGTGAGGATGATACGGTACTAGGTGACTTTATCGAGGATGAAGACGCTGCCAGCCCTGAAGAGTCGGCTGCCAATCAGTTACTCAAAGAACAAGTCCAAGATATCCTGTCGGTTCTGACTGAGCGTGAGCAAAAAATTCTCAAAATGCGCTTTGGGCTCGATGATGGCAAGAGTCACACGCTCGAGGAAGTCGGTCAGGAATTTAGTGTTACCCGTGAGCGTATTCGCCAGATCGAAGCCAAGGCTCTCGCCAAACTTCGCAAGCACAAAGACGCCAAAAAACTTTACGAATATATCCAATAGAGTATGAAAACACCCTACGAGCAGCTGGTGGTGGGGTATAATCCGAACTCGTCCGACGCTCGGGCAGTGCAGCGTCTGGTATTTGATCGGCTGGATGATGCGCGCATTCGCTATGAATTGATGCCAACGCCGAGCAGTCAAGCAGAGGAATTTGCCGAAGTGATAGACGATACTCTCCACGAAGGCGATCGGCTTTTGATACTGGGCGGTGATGGTACGTACAATCTTGCGATTAACGCGTTGCGTCATATCAGCGAGATAGAGCGTAGCGGCGTAGAGCTTGGTTTCATGGCCTTTGGTAATCGGTCTGATGGCGCTGCGCTTAGTGGACGCGCCAAACGTGATGCGGTGGCCATGGCAAGTGATCATGTACGACCAGTTACGTTTTGGCCACTACGATATCGTGTTGAAACAGAGGACGGCCACGATGATATCGATGAATTAGCGCTCGGCTATGTCACGATAGGGCATGTGCTGGCTGAAGGCGCGCGACATTTTAATGCGCCGATGACCCGCAAAGCAATTGAGCATTCACCCTCAAAATTACTATCATCTGCTCGTGTTGCGGCAGGGTATTTTATCGGTAATTATCAGCACTTTACGCCTCTACCTGAGGGAACGATAGTAAATGGCGAACAATTAGATCCGCGCGTCAGTGATCTGGTTGCGCTCAATGGCATGACGATGGCGACGTTTATGCGCAACAGCAAAAACTCCTATGCCTCTACAAATTTTGAATATACCGCAGTGGATGTAACGCATGTGAGAGGTCTCCTATCCCAAACTCGGCAGGCTCTCAAAAATCGTGGGTATCTCCCTACCGTGACAGTCGATCAGCTAGTCGTCACACTGGATGCAGCTGGAGCAGACAGCATCACACTCCAGTCGGACGGGGAAGCAAAGGTGTTGACGGCAGTATCTTCAATTGTTATCGATAAAGCCACGGCACCTCTAAATGTTTTGACGTCACTTTACTGATTGAACAGCCGGTTCATCAGCTCATCTGTCTGACGAGTGAGTGCAGCTATATTTGGTGCATTGGCGATATAGTAATCAGCAAAGGCGATTGGGCCGCCTTTTTCAAGGTTTTCGATTTCTTCAATATCACGGAGCTGTATTTGGGCTTTTGTATAAGGACGGTGAGCGTCTTTGCGCGCGACGACGCGCTCATAGCGAACAAGTTTTGGATTGACGATTGCCACGGAGATGTAGTCATTACCATAAGTTTCGCGTAGATATTTGTCTTCGCTCCAAGAGTAAACCCCGTCAAATACAACAAAGCGTGCTCCATCGGCCACTAGTTCTTCAGCACGGGCAGCCGCACGTTTGGCAAGCACAGCAGGGCCTTCTTTGGCACGCATATCTTCGCGTACGGCGCGCTCGTCGGCTACAATATCAAGACCTCGGCGCCTAACTTCTTCATACACCATACCACCAAGGTACACATTCTCCGTGTGGTAGGTCGAGCAGATATGACCGACAACGGTACCTTTGCCACTGCCTGGCATACCTAATATTGCGATAACTTTAGGTTGTGTCATACCTCTAGTATAACGCACTGTTTTGCTCATGCTTGCGAATACATCCCAATCT
>CAZHUZ010000021.1:0-11675 GCA_964535835.1 uncultured Candidatus Saccharibacteria bacterium
CCTGCGGGCGCACGCGCCCGCTCGCCCCACCAGAAAAACCCTTTGCCTATTTTTTTATTTCCCCCGCCGAATTTCTTTTTTGAAAACTGAAAAGGGTGTTTTCTGGTGGTGGCGATTATTTGCATCTATTGTCTAGCAAAAATACGGTGTAAATAGTACAATCATGACAAGCATTTATGCTAGACCTAAACCAAACGCAAGTTTGGCATGGTCGTCAAATCAACGGAAAGAAACAGCTCGTCATGAGCACTTCTTTCCGTTGTCATAGCTCGAAAGGGTTATGGGTGGCTTTCGGGCTGCCGCTTGTGGCGAGCTTTTTGGTTCGCTACATCCATTCAACAAAATATAGCAATAGGAGACCAGCGATATGACAGAAAATAGTAAAACGGAACATTCGGAGAGTCAGGGGCTTGCGATAGCATCGTTAGTTCTTGGTATTTTAGCAATCATCACTTCTGTCGTGTGGTACATCAGCATCGTTCTTGGTGCTCTGGCTATTATTTTTGGAGCAGTTTCAGTCAAGAAACAAGGTCGCAAAAAAGCGATTGCAGGAATTATAACGGGTAGTGTCGGTGTTGTTTTGAGTTTGCTAATAGTGTGGATTGTACAGGCGGCACTTCCTAGCTTGCAGCAAAGCCAGCGCGACACAGCACGTAAAAATGATGTTAGCGTAGTGTCTAGCGCAGTTAGTGCATATATGTCAAACAATCGCGGGCAAACGCCAGATAACGCAGCTGATTTAGACCAGTACATTAGTGACCTAGGTATTATATCAGTTGAAAGCGAAGGTACGCCGACAACCGACAAAGCTATTTACAAAAAAGGTCTAAACTGCGACGGCACAGCAGCCACTCGCGCGTATGCAATTACGGTACTGCTGGAAAACGGTTCAGAGTATTGTCTAGGGTCATAGTTTAAAGTTATGAATATTCTAAAATCAATTGGCGGTACATTACTAGGGATAGCAATATTTATCGGAATTATCGTTGCAACTATTTTATTTTTCACTTTTGGTGCAAAGATGGCTTTTGCAATTTCGCCCTTTGTCAATGGACTCGCAGGCGTACTAATCACTATCAATATAATTCTCTTACTTTTTGCGGTAATACCAAAAACAAGAGGTGTTATTGGTAATATTATTATATTCTCATCATTTATCTATGGATTATCGGCATGGATTTATGGTTTGGCCGTGACGCTTGCAATATGGGGCTGGCTCGGTGTTATCATCGGGGTATTTCTTGGCGGTGTTGGCGTCGTCCCAATTGGCATGCTGGCTTCAGTCCTTAGCGGTCATTGGGATTTATTCTGGCCATTACTTATAAATGTAGCTACTTACTTTGGCGCAATCATAATCGGCGGGCTACTTGTAGGTAGTGCAGAGAGGCAGAAAGAAGAGCAGCAAGACAATATTATTGATATAGAGCCGAATGAAGATAGTCGGACGTGGAGAGATTTAGAATAATGACAAAGATAAAACAAAGTCTAAAATTGCCGATCTTTTTAATGGTTGCGCCGATTGCTGGAATAATACTTTCTATTTTCTTATACGCAATCGTTAATTTCATATTTACAGGAGTATCCACCGAACCAGCAGCCAATTCAGACATGAGTTTATCGGATGGCGCAGGTATTGCTCAGGGCGTAGACGCAAATGATGATTTGTATGGTGAAACGTCAATATTTAAGACAGTCGCTAATATCGTTTTGTTTTTACTCGGCTCTGTTAGTATGTTAGCGATTGTACCGTGTCTGGTTGTTGGTATTATTATGCTCAATAGACGGCGTAGCTCACACACAGATGACAGACCTGAAACTATAGGCAAAGATTCTAGAGACTGGGGAGATTTAGAATAATGCAGCTCCCACATTCACAGGCGCGTCAGAAGTATATTGAGCAGATTAAAGTCGTCGAGGCAAACCTCAAAGACGCAACATCTAGCGAGAAGGACAAGGTGTTAATTGCTCAAGTTCAAAAGCGACTCGATTCTTTAGCTGAAAAGTATCAATTCAATGAAGAAATCGGCACGGCTAGATACAAACTCTACGAATTACAGGCGTTGGTTCATTATTTTAACGGTCATGACGATGACGCACTAGATTTTATCAATCAAGCCATAGATACGCGCGGCGAAACATATGCAAAAGCAGAAAAAATCAAGCAACGATTATCGCTTGGCGATTCTTATGTTACGAAAACAGTTAATCCCGATAAAATGACAAAAGAGCAACGACGCAAACAAAAAATTGGTCTTGAGGGCTGGCTCGCTTTCTTTGTTGTCGGAATAGGCATATCAATTCTATATAACGTCATACAAATCTTCACGTATCCGTCAGCCTTTAGTGAGATAGAATCCGTTAGGTCGCAAGCACCTGGGTTTGTTTCAGCTATGATGCCCGCACTGTGGTTTGAGGTGTTCCAATTCGCAGCACTAGCTGCTATAGGCGTATGGCTTATCGTCCTTCTCGCACAGCATAAAAAGCTCGCTAAACACGTTGCTATCGCACTTTTGGCTGTAAATATAGTGCTCGGCATTATTGATTATGCGTGGGCTAGCTCAATTTTCAACGAGTATAATCTCAACGTTGATAGTGAGATGAGCAAGCAAGGTGGCGTTATTGGTCGTTCTATTGTCGCGTCCTGTATATGGATACCGTACTTTTTCGTATCTAAACGTGTAAAAAGGACTCTCACGAAATGACACAGCACAAAGAAAACTATTCATGGATTTATATCGGGCTTGCAATACTTATTGGCGGCACGATTCTGTATTTCCTCTTTTTCTCACCTAGTTCTGGCTACGTCAAAATCAAATATCGTGATGACAAAGTAAATATTTCAGCAAGTAACTTTGAACCTCTCAATAAATCAGACTCAACTGTTAAAGGTGCATGGTACGACGGTAACAATGAATATATGGTTATAAAGTTGAATGGCACATATTATCACTATTGCGGTATGCCAAGCAGCGCATGGCGCAACTTTTCATCTTCAAGCTCGCTTTATTCTGCCTACCAAGACGACATCAAAGGCAATTTTGATTGTCGTGTAAATCCTGTACCAAGTTATGACTGATGAAAAATAATATTTCGATCAACAAGTTTTTACTCATCGGCTTGATTGCCGCCGCGTTAGCTGGTGGCAGCTACGCAGGCTTTTACTACACTAGCCAACATTACGAGGCAAAGGAAAGCGCAAGGCTCGCGCAGGAAGAAGAAACCGACCGCAAGAACTTGATTTGCGAGGCACGCGTCCAGCGCGGCAAAACTGGCGACATTAAAAGCGACTATTTCATTTCTGAGCGGAGCAAAAAAGAGGACGATTGTAAGAAGTTTATAGATTATAAGAATATTCCGGACGACACCGAAGGCGTTTGGATGGGATTTTAGGTATCGATTTGTATATGTCGCTTTAGCGACATATGGCGGCTTTGCCGCCTGAGCGAAGCCCCGACACCTCTACTACTTGCAGTAGTCGAACCACCAGAAAACACCCTTTTCAGTTTCAAAAAAGAAATTCGGCGGGGGGAAATAAAAAATAGGCAAAGGGTTTTTCTGGTGGGGCGAGCGGGCGCGTGCGCCCGCAGGCGTCGGGGCTGAGCTTAGGGATTTTCTCGGAAATCGGTTCGGACTTCGGCGTAAAATCGCACCAAAGAAATTGGCCCAGCCTCGTGTAGGTTGGGCTAATTTCTTTTGCCGGATATCTATCCGGTGGAATTGAACTCGAAGGGTTCGATAACAACGTACAAATCAGAAAAACTACCTCCTAGTTTTTCTGAGTGTGAGGCAGTTATATTAAAATATTCCAGCTGGGATCACCAAAGTAAAAACGCCACTCGAGGTGACGTTTTTACTTTGGTAAACTCGATCGCGAGTTGAAACCGGAGGGTTCGAATACTGTTATAATCTATTGGCTTGACAGTATATAGCCGATGGTAAAGCTAGAATAGCTATACCATCTAAGCGTTGGACCGGTGGGATCAAATTGTATGACAAGTACGGATCTCCCCACACCTTCATATAATTATCGCTACGCTCTGAACTATCAGAATCTAATGTAGCAGATGGGGAAGATTGAGTAGACAACTGGGTCGGTGACATGGGCTTTCATCCAGAAATCCATGTACGGACTTCTCGAGCTACAGCTCAGGACGCTGAGCGGGTAATACATCGTCTTAGCATTGTAGGTTCCCGAAAACATCTTGATCACGTCGATGTGATGCACGATGTAGGGAATGCTGTTGTAGGTACTGTTGCCAGTGCTGTAGGTCACCGTGCGGTTGGGTGAACGCTCCACGCGGTATTAGTACCCCCCGTAGTACTGTCAGGATCACGTGACGTACATCTTGTTGACCTTGTACCAACTAACCCTCTTTGTTGTAATAGCGTAAGAGAAATGCGTGATGAGATAGACTCTTTGGGAGAGCGTGGGATCAAATTTGAGATCGGTATATCCTGATGGATATTGGAGTGCAAAATCTGTAAAAGTAGACGGAATTATTACGGGCGGTTTTGACCGCTCTGATGTTACAGATATGATTAAAGTCACTATACTTACGTATTATGATATACCTCCTCAGTACTGCGAAGATGGATCATCAAAAAGTTCTGGGAAAAACAAAATCTCAAGAATGAATTTTTGGTGACAGCCTAAAAGAGTTTTTGAATTTTTTGATTTCACTCACAAACTTAAAACAAAAGGATAGGGTGAAAGCTTGCAAAAAACTAAATCTGGTCGTTGACAAAAAGAAGGGCAAAGGGAGCCAGTATCGTATTATAAATCCTGATACAAACCAGGCAACTACACTCCCTAGTAAATGTCAAAAATATATAAGCCACGGTAATTATGGCGTTTTACTTAAGTGGGGTGCATAAGAAGAGTATATTGATGACGCACTAAGTTATATGGTGATTTAATTGCTCTTACATGACCTATAAAGCGCTATGATACAATTTGATAGATGAAAAATTTTTATCAGCTCCTCGTGAACACGCTAATCGCAAATGTTACAAGCAGTTACCTGTGGTTTGCTCTGACGTTTTGGATATATCTCGAGACTAGGAATGTCATGGCGACAGCATTTGTCGGCGGATCATACATGCTGCTGGTAGCACTTGGTAGTCTGCTATTTGGTGTCATCGTGGATCACAACAAGAAAAAATGGGTCATGCTGCTCTCGAGTTTGATTACGTGCGTTGCCTATATATTGGCGGGGATAGGCTTTTTGATACAACCCGTTGAGCATATCGCCAACATCGGGCACTGGGCGTTTTGGGTATTTTCAGGGCTGATCTTAATCGGCGGAGTGAGTGAAAATATGCGCAACATCGCGCTAAGCACCTGCGTGACGATACTAGTACCAAAAGATCGCCGCGACAAAGCAAACGGACTGGTTGGCACCGTGCAGGGCATATCATTTATGATCACAAGTGTCTTCTCAGGATTATCTATCGGGTTTCTGGGCATGGGCTGGACGCTGGGAATCGCTATCGCACTGACCGCATTGGCGCTGATACATCTCATCGCATTTGTCCATATACCCGAAAAAACGGTTGTGCATGATCCTGCGCTCGACAGTAAAAAGGTCGATATCAGAGGTTCGCTGGCTGCTATCAGAGCTGTACCCGGGCTGCTGGCGTTGCTATTTTTCTCGACATTTAATAATCTCATCGGTGGGGTTTTTATGGCCTTGATGGATCCGTATGGACTCACCCTCTTTACGGTTGAGTGGTGGGGAGTCGTACTCGGCATCACCAGTGTCGGATTTATCATCGGCGGCCTCATGGTCGCAAAATTTGGCCTCGGAAAACGCCCACTCAAAACTATGCTGCTGCTGATGATAGTGATGTCTGTAATCGGTATGGTGTTTACCATACGCGAATGGTGGCCGCTGTATGTCATCGGCATCCTGCTCTATATGTGCATCATACCACCGGTTGAGGCCGCTGAGCAGACCATCATTCAGCGTGTCGTGCCGCTTAAACGCCAAGGCCGCGTGTTTGGATTTGCCCAGAGTATCGAATCGGCCTCGACACCTATCTCAGCATTTTTGATCGGTCCGATTGCTCAATACAGCTTGATCCCTTACATGAAATCCGACGCCGGTCAGCACACATTTGGCTGGTTGCTGGGCAACGGACAAGCAAGAGGCATCGCTCTCGTCTTTGTGCTGGCAAGTATCATCATGTTTATCACGGTGGTGTTCGCGCTACGGTCACGTTCATACCGTGTTTTGTCAGAAGCGTATAATGCGTCCTAAACAAGCATCAATGGTACAATAGGGAGCGAAGCACTAGCATAAACGAACTACTCACGGTGGATCAAACAAAACTCTCGTCAGCCAGCATCGAACACGTCAGCGCCTTTTATGAGGCGATTAATCGATCACACCTCATACGGCAATTGACTCCTGATACGCCGTATGTCTACTGGACGATGGAATTATACGACGAGAGTAACGGCCTCAAAGGCGCCGGCGGGCTAGGGGTGCTGGCTGCCGATACTCGGCGAGTTGCCGAGCGGCTCAATGTCCCGATGGTGTTTGTGACACCATTTTATCCAAGCGAATTACACCAAGCAGTACATGACGGGATGCAGTCCGAAACAAGTCTCAATAAAAAACCAGGCGACTATGGATACAAAAAAATTTGCGAGACATTTATACGGACTCTCCGTCGCCCTGACACTAACCTACGAATTTATGAGAAACGATTAGGTTCGACTCGGTTTATCTGTATGTATGAACCCAACTTTGGCAAACTCTATGAGGGTGACCTATCAGGAGACCACCGTCTGTACCAAAATATTGCGAGCGGATTTGGCGGCTACAAAGCCCTCAAAACGCTCGGTATCCGTCCAGCCGTCATCCAGTTAAACGAAACGGCGACGATATTTGCCGCGATTGCTCGGCTGGATGAACTCTGTACCTCAGAGGGCATGAATGTCCACGAGGCAATCGTCTACGTACGCAAATCAACGCTGTATACCAATCACACATTACTACAAGCCGCCGAGAGCGAATTTAGCTATCAGCAATTTCGAAAATTTGTCTTTCCAAATATCGTCAGTCGCGGCGTCAAAAAATGGCTCACGAGCTTGTTCCGCGAGGACAAATTACGCTCCAGCACAATTGCAATCGAATTGGCCGAATGCAAAAACGGTGTCAGCAAACTCCATGCCAGGGTAGCCGATTTTCGCGACCTGGATGATCGCCGCATAAAATTCCATGCAATCACGAATGGTATCGACATGCCGACCTGGGTGCTACCGGAAACATTTGCTTACCTACAAAATGCGGGGATTCTCGATCGTTTTGGCCTCGTTTCTAAAGATTATAGAGATAAAATCGCCACAATTTTGCCTCGTCATATCCGCGAACTCAAACGGATCGGCCGCCACGAGATGAATACTCTCCTCGCACGCCGCCTTGACCAGTACGGTCATCCCGTTCATATCCCCGAAGACGTCATCGTCTTTGATTTTAAACGTCGCTTTGCTGACTACAAACGTCCTTATATGCCATTTGAAAACCCCGTCGAGCTACGCGATATCCTCGAGACATACAACGCGCACTACCTGCTCGCTGGCAAAGTCCATCCTGGTGACAGCGCTATGTACAAAAAATTATCTGAAGTGCTACAGATTATCGATTCGGATGACGTGCTCAGACAGCGTGTCCACTATATCGCCGATTATGACGAGACAGTCGGTCGAGCCCTGGCGCTGGGATCTGATTGTGCAATCAACATACCTGTCGTCGGTCTCGAAGCGTGCGGCACCTCATGGGAAAAAGACATTGCCAATCTCAAATTACTCATCTCAACAGCCGATGGCGGAGTCGCCGATGTCACACCCGCCATCTATTTAGAAGTCAAGGGCAAAGAATACCGCAACGAAGTCGCTAGTCTATACAACCAGATGCGAAAAGCAGGAGATATAGTCCTAGATGATAGCCAACTCAGCAAAACAATCCAAGAGCAATTGACAGCGTATTTACCGGTGATATCAGGCGTCCGCATGATGCGTGACTATTTGCGATATTTGTTTACATAATAAAATAATATTGTTGTTAACAAGTCACCTAAGTGATAATATATAAATAATTGTGCACAATCTGTGTTGCAATGTACCCCTTCCGACAAAGGAGTTTGTCATGCTTGGTCGACCCTTTGGGGCTTCACGCGGCCTCGGAAGAGGCAAAGAGACAGTTCCATACGAGCCACAGGAACCACCGACGGTAACACCTTCGGATTTCACGGTGAGTTTTAGCGGACTTTCCGGTGAAGAGCTCAAGCGAGTGTACTATGACGAGTCTCATCACGGCATCTGCACGCTCTTCATGTACTTCAACCCATTCTGGGGTAGAGACAATGATCTACGGTCTGATCTCGACGCTGAGACAAAGATGAAAGTCGAAGGTGGCTTCTTACAGGAGACGAGTTTGGCGATCATTCGAGGTGTGGTAAATCTCGGACGCTACGTCATGCTCACGCTCATCGGTGTTTCATTGCTGATGTTCATCGCCACCGGACTACTGCGACAGCTAGCTGCAGGTAGTACGGAGACGCTTGGCAAATATGGGATGCCTGTGTTTTGGCTACCGGTACTGATAGGTGCGCTCTTGTTGCAGATTCCATGGATGATGTACGTCATCCATTTGGCTCAAAAGTGCCGATTGGTAATCACAGACCGGACCATCATCTTCATCGTCAACCAACTTCCATTTCGTGACATGGACAAGATCCCGATCCCAGCTGACACTTTCATCCAGGCATCACCCAAGCGCACTGCGCTTTGTTGGCTTGTCAGATCAAGCCACTTCCTGATCTCGACCATCGAGGACAAGGAGCGCCTGCCCGGTTGGCTGTATGCCCGCAAGAGAGAAGAGCTCGAGAGTGTATTTGCATGGTTGAGTTACGTCAACCAAAGCAAGCACACGCCGAGACGCTACAATTCCGGCATGCTCGTGCGTGCTCGTGGCAACAACCCGGCTCCGGTCGACCGTCGTGCAGACACGATTGAGATCCCGGTCGTACAACCATGATTAGCAGGGGCGCACCAGTACAGAGTTTTGTACTGGTGTGCCCCTAAAATAATTTATTGTCTAATTTGTCGATCACCTGATACTTGAAATAACAATTTCAAATCTCAGGTGATCGGCCGAGGCGGGGAATAGTGCATCCCGCCTCGGCCACTTGAGCCACATCACTTCATGATGGCACTTGTGCCAGTATTCAGAGTATTGATCACTGCTCGAAAACCGGTAACGATGATCTCACCCCAAGTGCCTGTTGGTAGTAGAATAGCACCTTGGATTTGGACCCACAGTGCGGCTGCCGCCAGGATGATCATGAGACCACCCACAATGCTATGGCCATCGAACAGCTTCTGGCGACTCGCGAAGATACTTGCCCCCGCCATCAGGACAAGCGCCGAGACGATGAGACTGATCAACACACTCGGAATCGTCACAGGGAGATGGATAACATTCACCAGTATGATGATCGATCCTGCCACGATAACGACGCCAAAGAACTTTCCGATGGCAGAGAATCGTGGCCCCATCAGAAATGCACCTACGGCAAGTGCGATAACGATTGCAAGCAACAACCGGGTGTCTGTGGACATTTCGTTGAAGATGTCCATGTACAACAACTCCTTAGATAGAGGGGTATGGCTAAGCTATATTTAACTATATTTTCGTAGCAATCGCAACTTATCGGATATAGTATTCGACAGTGACATTATAATGCAGCTCATTTTCACCAGGCATGAAACTACTTGTTGCGCTGGATTTACCGCCGGCATCAGCCGTCATAGCGTACATCGGGACGGTATCACCAAAGCCAACACCGTCGTTGACTGATTTGACGTCAGCTACCCTAAACCCGAGATTACGAGCCGACTGATCGGCTTTTTGGCGGGCTTCTTTTGTCGCTTGATCACGCGCTTGCTTCTCAAGCTCTTTGCGCTTGTGAGCACTAAAGTTTGGCTGTGGCGTCACTCCGCCTTCAGGATTGGTCGTTAAGATATAATCTAACACTTTTTGCATTAGGTCTTTGTCTTTGACGGTGATTGTAACAGATAGAGTATAGACTGTTTTGCCGGTAGAGCCCGTCGAGTCGTAGTCTGGGTAGCTATTTATGGCCGTCTTGATGTTGTTTTCGGTGACGCCTAGCTCTTTGAGCTTAGCTATGATCTCAGTGCTCTTGGCTGTTGCTTGGGTACGCGCCGTAGCCTGATCGGCATCTTTGAAGTTGTAGTTGGGATAAAACTGATACTCGTCTGGCACTGCCTTAACTACTGTTTCGCCAGTCACCGTGACCGTACGCGCATCGCGATCATAGCGTGCTTCCCATGGCCGCCACAACACTACCATCGCCGCAATGACAAGAAGTAATGCCGCGATGACCCAGCGATAATCAAATCGCAACGTTATTGATGTCTTGGTGTCTGCCATAATCCCTCCAAAATCTATATGTCTATCATACACCTCTCATTTACTATTTACTACATAGGGACTACCATATAGGTATGGCAACATTTTCATTTGATATCGTATCCGAATATGACAAAGCTGAAGTTATCAATGTCTTTATGCAGACAGAACGCGAGATTAAAACGCGCTATGATTTCAAAGGAACATCGGCCAGTGTACAGTGGCTCGGCGACAAAACCGGTTTTACGGTGACTGCAGATAGCGAGATGCACTTGGAAAGCATCCTCGATATAATTCGACGTAGTCTAATCAATCGTGGCCAGAGTAGCAAAATCCTTGACCTCAGCAAACCAGTTATCGCGCATAATCTAAAATATATTCAGGAGATACCATTTGTTGCGGGTCTCACCCAAGACAAAGCCAAATCTGTGACAAAGCTTATCCGCGACGAAATGCCCAAGGTCAAATCATCTATTCAGGGCGATGCCGTTCGCGTCCAAAGCAGTAGCAAGGACGATCTGCAAAAAGTCATGCAGCTCATCAAAAATCACGACTTTGATTTTCCGCTTAGCTTTACCAATTTTCGCTAACCGATACGAAAAGCTATATATTTAGCAACAATAAAACTTGATGCAAACAGTGATAGCAGTAACATCATGCCATGAGTCATGGCATCTTTGACGCCAATCATCATAAAAAAAGCGAAGAAAAATACATATATTAGCAGGGCACCAGATAGAGTAATTAATGCAAGCTTAACATATCTATCCTGAAGGAGTGATTTAATTCGTTCAAATAAAGCGCCATCATTCATGCTATGAGAAAGTATAGCATAGGATTTATAGTTTCACGGATTATTTTGTGAAAAACAAGACTTACGCACCGGTCACACCAGCTGTATACTAGATGATAGTTACGAGAGTACTCCCGCTATCGTCGGCAGGTTTCCACTCTCGGACGATAGAATACATTTTTTGCTACCTCGGTCATTCGTTGTGCGGCATAAGCGACCCCACCCGTTATCCATGTAGCATCATCGAAGCCTCTATGGTTTCACTCCACCAATTCGCTTACTGACAGATCTTGCTAGGTCACCATGTCAGTCTTTTTTTACCCCTTAAATCTAATCTGTGGAGAATGTATTATGACCAAAAAAGTTATCAACCAAAAAGTAGCTGTCAGTGCCGTCACATTTAATCGTCATTTTGAGGAAGTGCCTCGTCGTATCGAATTCGA
>CAZHUZ010000022.1:0-10456 GCA_964535835.1 uncultured Candidatus Saccharibacteria bacterium
CCTTGTTTTCGATTGGCATATCATCATCAACGCCCAATCGATCCATCAGCGCAGCAATGCGCTCGCCTTGAAAAATGCGCATTAGATCGTCTTCGGTCGATACATAAAACTGCGTTGAGCCAGGATCACCTTGACGACCGCCACGTCCTCGCAGCTGATTATCGATACGACGCGCTTCATGACGCTCTGAGCCTAGCACGGCCAACCCACCTGCTTCTTTGACGCCTTGCCCAAGCACGATATCAGTACCACGACCCGCGATATTGGTTGCCAGTGTCACCGCACCAGCCTGACCTGCTTTAGCAACAATCGCCGCCTCGCGTTCGTTATTTTTAGCATTCAATAATTCGTGCTTAATACCAGCTTTGGTCAAAGCGCGACTAATCAATTCATTTTTGGCGATACTAGCGCTTCCGATCAGTACGGGTCTACCGGCGGCCTGTAGCTCTTTGACATCAGCTACCAGTGCCTTGATCTTGCCTGCTTCGCTCTTGAATATCTTGTCGATGTGGTCCTTGCGGATGAGAGGACGGTTAGGTGGAATCTGAATGACATCCAAACCGTAAATCTGTTGGAACTCCTCAGCCTCCGTAAATGCCGTACCGGTCATGCCCGATAATTTTTCATACAGACGGAAATAGTTTTGAAACGAAATTGTCGCAAGTGTTTGGCTCTCTTCGCGTACCTGGACTGATTCTTTGGCTTCAATCGCCTGATGGAGACCTTCGTTGTAACGGCGTCCTTGCATGAGACGACCAGTAAACTCGTCGACAATCACAACTTCGCCGTCAGTAGTAACAACATAATCCTTGTCCCTGCGAAACAATGTCTGAGCTCGCAACGCTTGATCCATATGATATACCGAACGAACATGGTCTGGACTATAGAGGTTTTTAACACCGAGAAGTTTCTGTACCTTTTCGACACCTTCATCCGTCAGAGATACTGAGCGTCGTTTTTCGTCTAGTATGTAGTGTTCAGGTTTGAGCGCACTAGCAACTTTGCTAAAACGTATGTACTGTTCGGGGTTTTCAGCTGCTGGAGCACTAATGATGAGCGGCGTCCTCGCCTCATCGATCAAGATCGAGTCAACCTCATCGACAATTGCAAAATTAAGCTCACGTTGA
Source organism: uncultured Candidatus Saccharibacteria bacterium (assembly GCA_964535835.1). Classification (GTDB taxonomy): domain Bacteria; phylum Patescibacteriota; class Saccharimonadia; order Saccharimonadales; family Saccharimonadaceae; genus JAPUDQ01. The sequence goes on from CAZHUZ010000022.1 coordinate 1,128, forward strand.
CGCAAAAGATCCGTTTCATTGACCATATTGTCACGCAAATAATCAAAACCAAATTCGTTATTGGTACCGTAGGTGATATCAGCCGCATACGCTTCTTTACGAGTACAAGGCCGTAGTTTTTTCATACGCGGATCAGTATGATCAGGGTTATCGTATGCACCATCATAGACAAATGATTGGTCATTTATGATACATCCTGTTGTGAGACCGAGCGCCGCATATACCTCACCCATCCAGCCAGCATCACGTTGTGCCAAGTAGTCATTGACCGTCACCACGTGGACGCCTTTGCCGCTCAGCGCATTGAGATACACTGGTGCAGTTGCCATGAGTGTCTTACCTTCACCGGTACGCATCTCTGCAACATTTCCTTCGTGCAGCGCAATTCCGGCAACCAACTGCACATCATAGTGGCGCTGGCCAAGCACCCGATCACTCATCTCTCGCACGAGAGCAAATGCATCAGGTAAAATGTCATCTAGTGCCGTTTTCTTTTTTTCGAGTCGGCTTTTGAGTACCTCGGTCTGTTTCTTGAGATCTGTTTTGTTCATCTCGTGGTATTTTTCAGCCAGCGCATTGATACTAGCAACTTTTTTGGTCAATCGCTTAAGTGTACGCGCTTGCGGATCACCAAAAATTTTAGTCAAGGCTTGTTTCATCGATATCCCCTCTCCTTATACAGCAATATAAACTTATCTAATTATACGAGGAATAACGGATAATACCAAGAGTATTGATGGGTAACTATGGACAAGTTGCCTATATCGAGATTTGGTCTAAGCACGCCAAATAATAGGAGTTGTTACGATGCCTCGGTAGCCTGAGTCGACAGATGAACTCGTTGTTTAATTGATCGTAGGAGCCGCTGAGCGCGACCGCCACGAAATGATCGTTCGTCATGGTACTTCTTGAGTTGAGTTGTCAATTTTGCCTCGACAATGTCGACCGCTGCAAGCATATTGAGCGTGCTATCTTTGGCGGTAATCGTCTTTTGTGGCAATTTGAGGTTGATATCACACTCATATTTGTTGCCATTGGCACGATTTACTTCTTTAAGCACTACTTCGGCAGCGGCAGTTTTGCGAGCATGCCTCGGCAAGAAACGATCCAATCGACCAATTTTTTTCATTACGTACTTTTTCGTAACGTCGTCGACTTGATATCGTACTCCGGTTATATCGATATGTGTGATCATAAGACCTCCTTTTTGATATTACCGTGATGGTACTTATAGTATAGCAGATTTTAAGGCTCTTTGCGACGGAAAACATCGGCACCTATTGCCTCAGTTATGGACGAGAATCCGTCACGCTCGAGAAGCTTGCTCAGCCCATAATTGATATCACCAACCAACTGAGGCCCTTCAAATATCATGCCTGTAATAAGTTCGACAAGACTGGCGCCGGCGCGGATTTTTTCGTAGGCGTCTTTAGCAGAAAAAATACCACCGACACCGACGATAACGAGCTTATCACCAAATTCTTTGTATGTTTGTCTGATATATTCAGTCGATTGTGTTTGTGTTGGCATCCCACTGAGCCCTCCTGGGATTTTGTTTGAGAGTAATGTCGGATCGGATAATTTCGAGCGATCCTTTTGTAAATTACCGATTGTTACGCCCTGAATGTTATGTGTGACAATAACTTTCAATAATGAATGTGTCGTTGGCCAGTCTAGACTGATCGGCATTTTGATAAATATCGGCCGTGATATAGTAAGCTCGTCTATTTTCACAAGTAGCTTATTGAGCCGCTCAGGCGTGGTAAACGGCTCCCCGCCAAACGTATTTGGACATGAGATATTGATTTCATACATGGCGATAACAGGTACTTTTTCAAGGCGCTTGATGCTCTCGCAATAATCATTGATGGCCTCTGTCTCGTCGGCTGAGATTTCGTCGTTTGTTTTTGCAAGACTAACAATAAGCGGAAACCGTTTCAGCAGACGAGTATCGAAAGATTCTATGCTGGTAGCGATCTGTTCAACGCCATCATTTGGTAACCCAGCATGGACAACAAGGGACTTTTCCGATGGTAACCGATGAAACCACGGCCTTTGGTTGCCTGCACATGTACGAGCCGTCACCGAACCACCCGTCATGAATCCAAAACCAACCGAATGCATCAATGGCAAAACCTCGATGTTTTTATCAAACCCTGCCCCAAGCCCAACCGGATTCTCAAAATCAATTCCAAGAATACTCTGTCGAAGCTGTCCGTTACGATATCGCCACAGCTTCGGCAAGCGTTTGAGAATCGTGGTACTTTGCACCATACGCCCGACGCGCAGTATATCGGCGTGGACTTTGTCAGGAGAAAGCAAAAAAAGCAGTGGTTTTGCAACATACTTATACACAAAATGCGTGAGCCTTCGTATCAGTCGTGTAATCATCTAAATTTGAGTGCGACCACCCATGTATGGCTGTAACACTTCAGGAATCCGTAGTGTGCCATCGGTGTTTTGATAATGCTCAATAATAACTACCAGTGACCGAGCGAGACTGACAGCAGTTCCATTCAATGAGTGAGCTGTGTCGAGAGTACTATCTGTGCGACGAATGCGAATATTAAGGCTTCTGGTTTGATAATCTGTGCAATTACTGCAACTGGTGAGTTCGCGATATTTTTCGTCGACTGGCGACCAGTACTCAATGTCGTACTTCTTTGCAGCAGGAGCGCCTAAGTCCCCGGCAGCAATATTAATTACGTGGTACGGCACTCCAAGTGACTGCCAAATTTCTTCTTCGAGGCTCAAAATTTCTTCATGCATTCGCAAAGAATCCTCAGGAGTGGTAAACGCGTACATTTCGAGTTTGTTAAACTGATGTACTCGGAATAGCCCGCGAGTGTGTTTACCGTATGTCCCGGCTTCTTTGCGATAGCACGGGCTATACCCGACGTACCGAAGCGGTAGGTCTGCTTCATTTAATATTTCATCGGCGTGATAACCAGTAAGCGGAGCTTCTGCCGTACCGATCAACGTGAGGTCTTCACCTTCCACAAAATATTCATTGCCACCCTTATCACCTTTTGGCGCAAACCCAGCACCTTCCGCCGTTCGGCTATTGACCATGTGTGGAACCGTCAAATACGTAAAGCCCTTTTTGGTGACAAAGTCGAGAGCATACTGTGTAATTGCATTTTCAAGTAATGCGAGGTCGCCTTTGAGGTAGTAAAACTTTGCGCCTGCTACTTTCGCACCTCGCTCAAAATCAACCCAGTCACGTGCAAGTGCAAAATCAAGGTGATCTTTGGCGCCCGTTGGTTGGTCACCCCATTTTTTGATCTCGACACTGGCTTCTTCGCCTCCGAGTGGCACATCGTCATAGATGATATTTGGAACTGCTTGAAGTAACTCGTTATACTCATCATCTGTTGTTTTTAAATAGCCTTCGCGCTCAGCAAGTTCTACTTTTATCTGCTTGCCTTCATCGATCATCAATTGCTCAGGCTTACCACCTTTCATTTTGGCAGAGTTTTCATTACGACGGGTACGAAGCTCATCAACTTGCTGCTGCAACGTATGCCGTTCTTCATCGAGTTTTAACAAATGCAGTACATCAACATCGTAGCCTTTTTGTTTTGAGGCTTCTTGGACAAGCTCCGCGTTATCGCGAATAAAACGAATATCTAACATACTTCTACTATACTACTCTGTTCGCAAAGCGTCGATAGGATCAAGCTTGGCTGCTTTTCGTGCTGGGAACCAACCGGCAATTATAGCAACGGCAACCAACGATATAATGAGAATCGCAATTTGCCACCCAATAAATATCAGTAGTTTGCTCTCTCCTAGGTCGAGTTCCCGAGTGATTATAGGATTGACGATAATGCCTAGGCTCAATGCTAAAACTACTCCCAGAACACCGCCCAAAAATCCTATCCATGCCGCTTCGTAACGAAATAGTTTAGCAATATCGCGTCGACTCATACCGAGCGCCTTCATTAGGCCAATTTGGCTCGTACGCTCCAAAACTGATATATATTGCGTGTTGATAATACCAAATACACTCGCGACCAATGCTAGTAGTGCAAATCCAACAACTATACCCTGCAGTATATTCACAAAAGTAAAGAGTAAATTTTGCGCATCTTTAGCGGTTTGCACAGTATACTGATAATCTCGCGCCAATGCTTGTTTCACTTCATCAGGCTTGCCAATCGCAAGCGCTGACACACCTATCACCTGTCCAGCTTGTGGGGTATTGCCTTCAGTAAATTCACTGACTTCTTTGGCCATTCGAGTAGAGATCTGTAACCTCGGCCATGACGTAAGTGACATTGTTGATTTTTTAATCACAGCACTTACAGTGAATTCATATATCTTCGTTTCGGCACGAACGAGATCAGCCACTGCCGTTTGTCCGCCACGTATAAAAGCCTGCTTGATTTGCTCGTCGGTTGGCGATTGCGCAGCACGCGAAAATGTAATGGAGACTTTTTTCCCTAGCAAATCCTGCGGCAACACACCAAGATCATTAGCAAACTCTTCAGGCAAAAGTACTTGATCATCATTGATTTGCTCGCCGAGATTTGGCACTCGACCAGCAATTGGATCACTCAGGATCGTGGAATCATAATAATTCACCGGTGCGGAATATTTTCTGTCATTACCTTCGAACTGCGTGTAGGTAGGCGTGAGATTATAAATCGGCATCACTTGCTTCAGATCTTTTCTTGCTTGTAGTTTTGCAATGTCGTCCTTGGTCATCATCATTATTGTTGTACCTTGTCGATATCCCTGTGTTGCATCCGGCGAATACTCGCGTAACTTGCTACTGCCACCGCTTCCTGAGGTAATTGACTCGTCTTTGACGATAAAGAGCGCTTGTGGATCGATGTTATTTTTGAGCAAGTTATCAGCATATTGCCGAGCACCTTCGCCCGCTGCCAGACTGAGCGTCAGAGTAAATGCGCCGACGGCAATCGCCAGACTAGTCAATAATGTACGACCTTTTGCTTGTCTCAAATTTCGACCGGCGCGTTTTAAAATATCAAGCCGTCTCACGAAGACCTCCGTACAATTCGCGTCAGTGCACCATCTTTGATATATATCTGCATATCACATTTTTTTGCCAAATCAGGATCGTGCGTGACGATAATCAGAGTAGTACGATGTTTTTTATTGTAGGCAAACAACAGCTCTTCTACCTGTTCACCAGTAACACTATCTAGATTACCTGTCGGCTCATCGGCAAATAGAATTCGCGGGGTGTTTACAATCGCACGAGCAATTGCCAGTCGTTGTTTCTGACCGCCCGAAAGATCCCTAGCTCGTGACGATACTTTGTCTTGTAGACCGACTGCCCTAAGCGCTTTTAAAACTTTTGCTTTTCGTGCGCGAGTTGGTACGCGAGCGATTTCCAGTGGCAAGCTGACATTGTTGTAGCAACTCTCATTTGCTTGCACAAAAAAACTTTGAAATATAAATGCCATTTGTTTACTGCGAAACTCATCAACATTTTTTTGCTTAAAGGCCAGTATGTCATTGCCGTCGATAATTACCTGGCCCGAGTCCGGCCGATCGAGACCGCTCATAACATGCATCAAAGTGCTTTTACCGCTGCCGGATTTGCCAACAATTGCCACACTCGCACCATCAAGGATACGAAAGCTAATATCGTTTAGTGCGACAAATGACTGGTTTTTCTTGCCGTACGTTTTACTAATATGCACAACATCGATCATCACCTCAAAGTATACGCTTATTTATTGATCGACGATACCTCTTGTGTTTGTTTTTTATAATTGCTATAGTGATCACAAGGTCTATTGAGAGAACAAAAACATGACAAAAAGGACCATTTCTAGACGAGGCATATTCACACTTGTGGTGTGGTTATTTTCGTTGATCGTCGTCCCCTACGTTGCAGCTCAAACCGCCATTAGTGTTTGGATTGGACCGATGCCTACTGATGTTTGTCCTAATATCTCTGGTATCCAAGCATCACCTCCAGCAGGTATGATCATCGACACCAACGGTGACTGTGTGACACCGACACCGCCGCCGGTGGATGTCTGTGGCAATATCGAGGGTGTACAAACAACTATACCGTCAGGCTATTACCAGGATACAAATGGCGATTGTATATTGCAGCCTACCCCTCCTGTCGATGTATGCCCAAATATTTATGGCTTGCAGACGAGCGTACCATCAAGTCTCATTGTTGATAGCAATGGCAATTGTGTAACGCCTGCTATCGATGAATGTCCAAATATCCCCGGCGCCCAAGATGTCATTCCCGAAGGAATGGTGAGAGAATCAGGTGAATGTCTGACTCCTCCAGGAACAGTTTCACCACCACCCGCCGCACCGACCGTACCGCAACCAGCAGAGTATACTCCCACGACGTCTCCAGCGAGCAATCCTCGTGCCTATACTGGTCCAGACTACAAAAACGTTCCTGACAGTCTCGACCCTATCATTGATCCAATCGTCAAAACAATACCTGCGCCAATACGTAAATTTCTGCAAACTGTTCCACAAGAAGTTGCTCGTACTGTACCGTACTATATCATCGGAGTATTAGGTTTGGTTGCCGGCGTGATAATGTTTTTGGCAGTCCGCGAATTGTTTGCGACGCGTACACTCATCATCTTACTCAAACGTGATAAAGATATCGCTGATCAAAAAGACAACTTCATCGCACTCGCATCCCATTATCTGCGAACTCCCCTCACGTTGATGCGCAATGGACTCGATACGGTCGTCGCGCTCAAAGAGGTACCGGTCGGGCATCTCGAACCATTACGAAAAACGGTTGCTTCGCTTGATGCTAATATCAAAAAAATTCTCAAGGACATCGAAAACAATGATGCCCTAAAAGGTATCCGCAACCCTGTCGTCAAGGTCGAGCAAACCAACGTGCTACGATCTGCATACTTTTGGGTACCGATTTTGTCAGGTATTTTGCTGATTTGGGTCGCCAACTTCTTACTCGGCGTTGTCGGCAATGTTGATCTAGGAAAATCCAACATGATATTTCAGGGTATTTGTCTCGCCGCTGTTATCATCGTGCTATACGCTGCTATTCGTAACCACTATATCCGCCGTCAGCATCATGCCCGACAAGAGCAACTCATAGCAAATGAGCACACTGTTGATACTGCCCGCAACGCCTTTATCCAACAATCAACAACCGTGCTACAACAAGGACTGAGTGATCTACGCGTGCTCCGACCCGCCCTCGAGAACGCTCCGTCAGCACGATTCTTTAACGAAGGCTATACTCGCTTTTCGGAGTTATTGCAGAAATTCTTGCTACTAGGACATATTCAAACAGGTAATGCCGTATCAAAAGAGTTAATCGACCTCCATGACCTCACAAATCAGGTTCTGCATATACTTGAACCGGCGATTGAAGAAAAGAAGCTGACGATTACCAATGACATTCCAAATGGTCTTACAATTATGCAAAATAAACTTCTCTTTACGTTTGTTTTGCAATCACTCATCGATAATGCCATCAAGTTTAACAACGAGAGCGGTTCTGTCATCATAAAAGCCAGCCCATCACACAAAACTATTCGTGTCAGTATCGCCGACAATGGTATCGGTATCCCAGCCGACAAATTACCACAACTCTTTAAGCCGTTTTCACGCGCAGGCAGTGCTATTGAATTCAACTATGAGGGCCTGGGATTTAGCCTATTCCTCGACAAGATTATCACCGACTACATGGGCGGCACCATAAAAGCAACCGCCCCAGAAAAGGGCGGCGCAAAGCTAACCGTTGTTACATCGTCCTAGTTACGATTCTATTTTGTAAGGATGTTTGCTGAATTGATTTTGTATATGGAGCAGCTGCATACCAATCCCGACACATAATGCAATCATAAAGACCAATATATTGAGTACTGGTATGAATAACGCTATACCAACTATAAGCGCCCCAACCATCGCTACGACAAGAGCGTTACGCGCTCGCTTCTTTAGTACGAGCGTGCCAACATAGTAGGCAAAGAACACACTCGATAAGAATATAAACAACGCCCACACGATAATACCAACCAATCCGGCCGGTATGCCGATGATCGTGCTCATTAAGATGACAGACGCAAGAGGGATGAGTATCAATGAGGCAAATCCAGCGAGAAACGCGAGGAGCGCACGACGTACAGTGATTGTTGATGCTTCGTGGATATATTTTGGCATCACGAGTGTGACGAGTAGAGCCAAGATGATGAACGCAACAATAAAGCCAAGTGCATAACTAAACTTTGATGATGCACTTTCGGCTTTGTTCTCTGCCTTCGTAAACTGTGTTTTTCCTGCTACAACACCTGCTGGTACCGTAGCCTCTGTGTTGCCCTGATATGTCAAGTTACCGCCGACGCGCGCGCCCTGGTTGACGGTCAATGTATCGATACCGGCATTGACGTCACGTCCAACCGTGCCACCAAGCACTGTCGTCCCACTACCGATCAACATATCTCGCCCGATTGACCCATCCATAACAAATGTCGATACACCGCCTGTAATATCACCACCTATGATCGCTTCTTTCGTGACGTTACCGTCTGATGCTGCAATAGTGGCATTTCCTGCAATGTTACCGCGTACCGTAACACTCGATCCAGCAACGCGGATATCACCCTTAATCGTACCGCCAATTGTTAGATTCTTTCCTCCACAAAGCACGTCACCTTCGACAGTGCCATTAATATGTATCTCATTACCCGCACAATAGACATCGCCTTTGACTGTTCCATCAACAACGATATGATCACCTGTCAAATACGCCGCACCATCAACCGTCTTATCTGCGGCAATCGACGCCGTACCTTTATCGGCACTGGCATAAAACCCAGCAGCATGTGCCTGTGAGACAAAAAATCCTAAACTTGATACAACAAGTGCCAACACGAGTACTTTTAATGTCTTCATGTCCTTATGCCCCTTCCGGTCGCACGCCAAGATCGCTCAGCGTAAAGCCATAATTTTCTAATGTATCAACGACGTTCTCACGATCGCCATCCTTGTATTCATGCGCTAGCGCCTGCAAAAATTCTTCAACGCTTTCATACATTTGTCCATTATATTCATAGACTGTTCCCATATGCACCTCCTTGTACCTTCATCATATATTGATTTGAAGTTTGATTCAATTATCATCATACTGGAGATACAACTAACGAACAAGGAGAGCGTGTCATGGCAAAGTTTGAAGTCTACCCTAGCAAAAACGGATATCGCTGGCGTCTCAAAGCCGGCAACGGCGAAGTTGTCGCAACTGGCGAAGAGTATTCGAGCAAATCAGGCGCAGTCAAGGGTTGTGAAGCAGTTGCTCGTGCGTCTGCCGAAGCTGAGATCGTTGAAGTCGAAGACTA
>CAZHUZ010000023.1:0-10226 GCA_964535835.1 uncultured Candidatus Saccharibacteria bacterium
GCCTAATGAATGCTAAGTACTGGCAAAAACAAACACCTGATTCGCCTCTGTTTCCCGAGATCGAATGGAACCGCCCTGAGCAAAAAACACGCGCTGGTAAGCTGGTGATACTCGGGGGTAACAAACTAGGATTTGTCAGTGTCGCATCGGCATACGCTGATGCTAAGAAGTGCGGAGTGGGCGAAATCAGAGTTTTGTTGCCAGATGCCCTGAAGCATTCACTTCCTGTGACAATCCTCGACACTGTCTACGTTGCAAGCAATCCGTCAGGCGGTATGGCTCGCGAAGCACGTAATGATGTTTTGGCGGGGTTGCAATGGGCAGAGCACGGACTATTGATCGGTGATACTGGCAGAAACTCTGAAACAGCTATGATATATGAGTCACTTCTCGACACTCAAACTCCTCTCACGGTAACTCGTGATGCTGTCGATCTCCTCAGACAAGCAGCACCGAAGATGGTTGACCGTCCATATACCACGTTGGTTGTATCATTTGCACAACTTCAAAAACTTTTTCAATCAGTATATTACCCCAAGATGCTAAGTTTTAGTATGCAACTCAGTCTACTCGTTGAGACATTACATAAATTTACCATCACGTATCCATGTACAATCGTCACCTATCATCAAAACCATTTGATAATCTCTCACTCTGGCCATGTTGTTACCCAAGAGCTCGACGATCCGATGCTCATTTGGCGTGGCACTGTTGCGACGCGTTCAGCTTGCTATCAAATTTGGACACCCAGCAAACCTCTCGAGGCAGTCGCATCAAGTACTATACACTTATAAATATAGCTTAATAATCTAAATCACGCATCTGGTACCGCGAGCCGGACTTGAACCGGCACGAGCGTAATGCTCAAGAGATTTTGAGTCTCTCATGTCTACCAATTCCATCATCGCGGCACAAGATGAGTGATTATACCACTACCTCAAGAGATATTGAGCAACAAATACCGACGCAAAGTAGTAAATGTGCTCAAACAATTGTATACTAAAACAGAGTGGGAATCTACGTATAATGAATCCAGATGACAATTCGCAGCGCCATGTCAGTATCCCAAAGAGTGATACATCGGTGTCGACACAGAAACCCGACCGTGATTTAGCGGTTGCTTTGATGCGCCAGCAAATCGAACGATTATACAGAGAACCCGATGCTGCCGAGGGTGAGTCGGCCTCCTCAAATACAAGAAATGTATATGATCAGACGCATGATAATTCCGCCGCAACATACGTTAACCCAGGCAATTGGGAAACCTACCACACTGCGTGGCAACAATACTATCAAACCTACTATGAAAGGTATTATCTCTCACAGCTACAACAGACAAAAGCCAAGCAAGCAATCACATCCTCTAAAAAGGACAAGGAATCATCTCAACGTTTAATGCATAAGCAGCAGGCTATCATCAAAAATAAAGCCTTAGCAGAAATCAAAGCAGAGTTAAACGAACGAATCCATAATCATGCCCACCAGGTCCGTCATAGTCGTCATTTTATACCGATTATCAGTGCTTTAGTGGTTATGAGTGTATTTTTATTTTTGCAATATAATCGTCTCATATATGCTCAATTCTTGTCCTTCGTGAGCCCCGGGTCTATTAATCCGCAAAATGTCATTGTAGACCCAGCAGACACTACTAAGGTTGGACCCGAACCAAGAATAATCATTCCTAAAATCAATGTTGATGCCCCCACAGTATTTAACCTTACCTCTCTTGATGAGCCACTTGTCCAGGAGTCGCTTAAAAGTGGTGTTGTCCATTATCCAATACCAGGAGCAAGTGCAAACCCTGGTGAGAAAGGTAATACAGTATTTTTAGGTCACTCAAGTAATGATGTCTTTGATGAAGGTGGTTATAAGTTTATATTTGTTCAGCTCGAACAGATGAAGACGGGAGATATATTTTATCTTAATTATAACAGTGTACGCTATACCTATTCAGTTACGTCAACAGAGACCATTTTGCCTTCTGAGGTGAATAAACTTGTGACAAATAATGACAAACCTACAGCCACACTTGTAACGTGCACGCCTATTGGAACAGCTCAAAAACGCTTTCTTGTTCACGCTGAACAAATTACGCCTGACCCTGATAAGGCAGTTGTTAAATCAGACAATCAAGCAAAAGTTCAACCGCCTACAATCTCGGGTAACTCTAAGACGTTCTTTGATCGATTATTTGGATTTTAGTCCAAGACTACTTGAGATGTCTGCAAAAATAGTTTTTCGCCTTGACGGACGAAACTAACTATATATTTACCATTGTCATTTAGAAATGCTGGGAGGGTTGCGTCAGCCGTCACAATATCATGTCGGTTTGCACCGTCAAACTCATACCAACGCACGGTGCCGGAGGGGTTATCGACGAGATAGTAATCATCGAGCCATTTTGGTGCTGCTAACTTGGTATCCGTCTCTCCTGTGTTACCTTGGGTAAGCTCGTCTGTTTCGAGATCATAACAATAAAATGCTCGTCCCGAACCAACGATCAAGAAGCGACCGCTTGAACCAAAATCAAACCACGCAGGCTGATATGCCATAGGAAATGACGCATAGGAACGCCCTGCAGTCGTTTGTGAACCCTCGGCAGGGTCTTTGATAATCTCGACATGATTACCGCGAGCAATTGCTAAATAATAGTGTGAGAAATATTCTGTTATATCGACGTATAGTTGGTCATTTAGCGCATAACTTTGGACTATGTGCTCTTTACCATTGAGATAGACACCGGCAATTTTTTTGTCATTTTTTACCGCAACAAAAGCGATGTCATTTTCTCGATAAAGCTTGTATGATTCTACTCCAGTAACTATTGGTTGCGAGACAGACTTACCGCCCACATCAATTCGACGTAGATCATGACCAGTCAAGGCATAAAAGACATTGCCGCTGGTCCCCGAAAAATGTATCGATGAAAACGGCAAACTAAACTCAGTAGTGAGGTTATACGGATCACCATTAGTGGCGGTACGGTCAATTCTCAGATATTCTTTGCTCGTGCCATACGTATAACTAAGGAGCACATATCTCGAACCAAAATCCCATTCTTCGATTGCATATGATCCAGGCTGATCATCTATGCGTGTCACTATGTCCGTGGGGAGGGTGATCGTTCGCTTGGTAACCTTGGTTGCATCTCGTAAGTCATATATCTCAACAACACCTGTCTTTTGATCAGTGATACTTGCCATAAATTTCCTGTCAGGTGTTGGGAGTACAACCGATGTGCCATCTGCAGCAATTACTTGTTTTGTCGTGATCGTCTGCGGTACAAAACGAGCATAATTAAGCCATCGTAGCTCACCAGCATCGACCGAAATAGTTTTCTGCCAGGTGTGATAACCTCTTCGCTCATACACAACAGTGTGAGAACCAGCCGATACCTCGGTCTTGCCAGGAGTTGTAAAGTTTTGTTTGACCCCATCGAGCTTGATCGTGGCCCCATTTGGTGTCGAACGAAGTTGTAACAACCCGCCTTGCTCGATCGTCCGGCCTTTGATGTCAAAACGATAGCCTAGTACTAACAGTATGCAAATGGCGGATATGACAATCGTTGCAAGCGTCATAAATCCATAGGTGAAAAACAAAATCGCCTGGCGTTTGCGCTTGCTAAGAGTATGTGTGTTCACTCTACTATGGTAAACGGTTGTAATGAGATAGTAAATGCGCGGCATCATACCTCTCTGTCAATAATCAGATAAAAAGCACTTGCATTATAAATAAAAACCTCGTACGATAAATGATGAAATCATTGCACAACAAAAACAGAGGGAATATATGAGGGGTAAAAGCACTATTATTATCAATGGACGCCACTACGATATCGTGAGTGGTTTGCCGATAGAACAAAAGGTGGGCAATACTTTATTGAACAGCTCAACTGTAGCAAACACCAAAATAAATTCATCTATACAGGATGATCGAGACGCAAAAAAACGAAATGTCGCTAAAGTATCTCGGCCCAAGCCACAACACAGCACTACGTTACGACGTGATCTTGTCAAAAAACCTGTTGGCAAGTACGATCATGTTTTAAGATCAGAACGTACCAGAGTACACGCTACTCGTAGCCCACAAATTACCAAATTCGCACCGCACCCAATAATCAAAGAAAAAACGAACACACCTGCACAAACTGACTCTCATTCGGCAATAATTACCTTAGCTCATAAACGTTTTGCAGAAAAGACTGCACAAAAAAACAAGTCAAAAGCACTTTCATCACGTGAGCTAAGAGAATATTTGGATACAGCAAAACCTGTGGTGCAAAAACCATCAAAATCTGAGAAACAACGTCCAGCACGACGTGTCAGCTCTATTATAACTGCTAGCTTTGCTATTATGTTGCTTGGTGGCTATCTATCATACATCAATATGCCAAATTTATCAGTTCGTGTCGCTGCTGCTCAAGCAGGCATAGATGCTTCTTATCCAAGTTATACTCCTAGTGGCTATCGTTTTGATGGGCCAGTTGCTTATACCGACGGCAGCGTCACCCTTAGTTTTGCCGCAAACGGTGGCACGTCTCGATACAGCATCACGCAAAAACTTAGCAACTGGAACTCTCTAGCCGTACTTGATAATCTCGTAGCTAAAGCTGATCGGGATTATGCCATTAATGCCTCAAAGGGTCTCACTATTTACACCTATGGTCAAAATGCCGCTTGGGTCAATCGCGGCGTCCTCTATACACTCAGTGGCGACGCGCCCCTCAAGACCGACCAAGTGCTGCGCATCGCAAACAGTCTTTAGTATTGATTTTGGATTATAGATTATAGAATATAGAATAGTTATATGACTATTCGTACTCGCTTTGCTCCCAGCCCTACTGGTTTGCTACATGTAGGTGGAATCCGCACGGCATTATTTGCATATCTCGTCGCCAAACAGGCGAACGGCAAATTCGTCTTGCGTCTTGAGGACACTGATCAAAAACGAGAAGTAACTGGGAGTAGAGAACATCTTATTTCAAGTCTCAAAGCTATTGGTATCACCTACGACGAAGGTCCTGACATCGGCGGTCCGTATGCTCCGTATGTCCAGAGTGAGCGTCTCGATCGTTATAAGCATTGGGCGCAAAAGCTCATTGACGCCGGTCTTGCGTATGCTGACCCATACACACCAGACCAGCTCCAGTCATTTCGCGAAGACGCCAAGGCCAAAAAACAAGCGTTTCTCTATCGTAACTATCGTCCTAGCAATCCTCCAAAATGGGATGGGTCACAACCACTCCGATTTAAATCTTCACCCAAAAGCTATCAGTACCATGATGAAGTAATGGGCGATATCACCACGAGCCCCAATGTTATCGATGACATCGTCCTTATCAAATCAGACGGCTATCCAACCTACAATTTTGCTCATATTGTCGATGATGAGGAGATGAAGATCAGCCATATTATACGTGGTCAAGAATTTATCTCAAGTATGCCAAACTTTTTGGCGCTCTACGAAGCACTCGGTATTGAACGACCAATCTTTGCCCATATGCCACATATTCTTAATGAGCAGGGCAACAAAAAACTCGGCAAACGCGACGGTGCCAAAGACGTCCTCGATTATATCCGCGAAGGCTATTTGCCTGAGGCGATGATGAGTTTTATCGCAACCATGGGCTGGAACGACGGCACCGAGCAGGAAGTGTTTACCAAACAAGAGCTCATAGATCGTTTTAGTCTCGATCGTATCCAACGCAGCGGCGCACGCTTTGATGAAAAAAGATTGCTGTGGGTGAACGGTCATTTCATACGAGAATTATCCCTCGATGAACTCTACGATAGGACTGAATTCTTTTGGGGAGAAGCTGCGAAAAAAGCGTCCGAAACTTATAAAAAACAAGTACTCGCTCTGGCACAAGACCGACTCAAAACCCTCAAAGATCTCGCAAGTCTTACCAACTACTTCTTTGAAGAACCAAAACAAGACTGGTCGCTCATAACAGAGAACAAACAGCTGAAAAAACTCGAACGGGATGAAATCACCACTATTTTGACTGCCGTCCATGATGCGCTCCAGCAGACCGAGTGGCAGGCAGATGCAATCCAGGATACACTCAACCAACTGCTTGAAACCACTGGTCAAAAACCAGGTGTTTTATTTGGGCTCATCCGCATCGTCACCACCTGGGCGCCATTTAGCCCACAATTAAACGATACTCTCGCGCTCCTCGGCAAACAAAAAACACTCGACCGCCTACAAAGAGCGATTAATTAAGTCGTAGGGATTGTAGCGACTTCTTCCTTCTCCCTTCTATAGGATGCTACAATAATAGTTATGTTTAAAAGGCATAAAAATGAGACGATTGCAACAGATATCGAAATCAAATCCCAGGATGACTCGATGGATAAATCAACCGAAAAAATCAGCGCGCTTTCATCTCATCACGCTCGTTTAAGCGACGAACTGAGTAGAGCAGTACATGACAAATATTTTTTAATCACACTTGCTGTCATTATGGCTGTCGGATTAGGATTGCTAGCGCTACTCGCCAATCACAAAGAGCCATCGATATCGAGTAAAATCAACGTACCAAAAGCAAAACCAGCACCGCAATTCTACTCACCCTTGACAGGTCTCGCAACGACCGAAGTAAATACCAAACGTCCTGTCACAGCTATTATGATTGAAAATACTCCAGCGCCTGATGGACGGCCGCAATCAGGGCTCAAAGAAGCAGGCGTCGTCTACGAAGCTATCGCCGAAGGTGGTATCACGCGATTTGTCGCTTTGTATCAAGAATCACGACCGCGGCTGATCGGACCTGTCAGAAGTGTACGGCCGTATTATGTTGAGTGGGCAAGCGCCTATGCCCCTGTCGTTGCCCATGTTGGCGGCAGCCAGCGCGCTTTGCAAATGATCCGAAGCGGAAACTACGGAGTGGACCTGGATCAATTCTTTAATGGCGGTACCTATTGGCGCGTTGACGACCGAGCTGCTCCGCACAATGTCTACACCAGTTTTGACAAACTCGACGCTCTCGCACAGGCAAAAGGCAAAACATCCAGCACCTTTACAGGATTTACTCGTAAAGACGAACCAAAATTAGCCAAGATTGCTGAGGCGCGCAAGCAAGGCGCGACACAAGCAAATACGATAAACATTGACGTATCAAGCGGATCATTTCATGTCGAGTACGCCTATCAGGAAAATAGTAATACCTACAAACGTAGCCACAACGGAGAGGTCCATACTGATCGCGAAGCAGGAGAAATTACCCCAAAAGTAGTCATCGCGATCAAAGTAGCGATGAGCACCGAGATGGAAGACGGCTATCGTGAACAGATCACCACTACCGGTAAAGGACAGGCCTATATCTTCCAGGATGGTACCGTCACTGAATGCACCTGGTCACGAGAAAATGAAAAATCTCGTCTTGTTTTGACTGGTAGCGATGGTAAAGAAATTGCACTCAACCGAGGACAAACCTGGATCACAGCTCTAGCACATCAAAAAGGAGTTTCATGGCAGTAAAAACAATCCGTTTAGCTGACTATTTCAGGATACATCTCAGAAAAGTAATCTATTTATCCGCTGTTTTTATCTTTACCGAGATTGTAATCTTGGCAATTCTTATCATTAACAATTTACTACCGAGTGTTAACCCTATGCTACTCGTAGGATTATTAATTGGTCTACAGGTATGCACGTTGTTCATACTGTTACGGTTCGCATTGACACCACTAAATATTCTGACACGGGCTATCACGCACATATCAAACCAAGCCAATGATACTGAGCCACCAGATATCAATCAGCATACTGTCGTCAAAACTGGTCTACGCGATATGGTACAGACTGTCTATAACGCAGCTGAAAAAGCGCGCTCCCATGAGGTTGATCTGACGCCTCGTTCTGACATCGCCGATCATTTACCATGCGGTATCATCGCTATGGATGCAAATGGCGCAATAATTTATCATAATGCAGCCGCTCCCGTAATTAGTGACAGTAAAAACGACAAACATATAAACTTAGAGTTTCCAAGATACGACAGTATAAAGGAGTGGCTTGCTGCCAATACCAATCATAAGATGTCAGACCATAAGATGTGGGAACGTGTCCAGACTGCACCTCCAGGTACTCCTGACCGCAAGATATGCGACGTCATTGGTTTTTTTCGTAATGGCGCGACCAACGGTTTAGAAACAATTATCGTCACAATTGATAGAACTGAGACTTATAGCGACGATGACGAAGCACTCGATTTTATTTCTATTGCCGCACATGAGTTAAGGGGTCCTATCACCATAATTCGTGGATATCTATCTGTTCTTATCGATGAGCTTCAGCCCGTCCTGCAGGATGACCAATTTGATCTCATGTCGCGCCTCGATGTCTCGGCTTCGCGTCTATCGAGCTATGTCAACAACATCCTCAATGTTGCCAAATATGATCGTCACCATTTAAAGTTGCATCTCAGTTCAGAGCGCCTCAGCGACATCTATGAAAGTATTGCTCCTGATCTGAAATTACGTGCCCAGACACAAGGTAAGCTATTATCAGTCAACATCCCAACCGATCTACCTATGATAGCAGCCGATCGAGACAGTCTCGCAGAAGTTATCACTAACCTAATAGATAATGCTCTCAAGTACAGCCATGAAGGTGGCCATGTCCAAGTTGCCGCCGCAATTGATGGCTCATTTATAAAGTGCAGTGTAAAGGATCAAGGTATTGGTATACCTGCAAGTGTTATGAGCAATCTATTTGGGAAATTTTATCGATCACATCGATCTCGCGCCAACGTCTCCGGTACTGGTTTGGGCCTCTATATAAGTAAAGCTATTATCGAATCACACGGTGGTAAGATCGGCGTCCAATCTCGAGAAGGTGAGGGTGCTATCTTTACTTTTTCGGTGCCGATTTATTCTACAGTTGCAGATAAACTTGCTGCCAGCCATAATATCAATGAGGGAATTATAGAATCATCGAGTGGATGGATCAAAAACCACTCAAAGATTGGATCAGGATAGAAATAACATTATGAACCAAATTATTAAAAAAATTCTTGTTGTCGAAGATGATCGTTTCATCGGAGAGATGTATGTTCGAAGTCTTCGTAAGGAAGGGTATGATGTAGAGTGGGTGGTCAGTGGCGATGAAGGCATCAAAGCTGCACTTAGCAATACCTATGATCTTATATTGTTAGATATAATGTTGCCAAATACTCAAGGAACAGAGGTTCTCGATACACTAAGAACTGATGAAACAGATCGCATCCCAAATAGTCGAATTATCATATTGACTAACTTTGAACAAGATGATGATCTACGCCTGCACATGCAAGAACGAGTCGATGGCTACTTAATAAAGGCGGATATCACTCCACGTAAACTTCTTGAGATTATAAAACAACTTTGATCATAAACAATAAGAATATTCTTTACAATGTTGCAAGGAATATTAAGACGTTTTATATATAGACAATATATTATATTTGTGCTATAATATTTAATTGTGAATAACAATGAAAAATTATTAGTATTACGACCATACGTGGAAGAAATCATTTCTTCAAGACGTGACGGTAAGATCTCCATTGGTCAAGAGCTGTCCACCTGGCTTAGCGTAGCCCTATGCGAATCCGATGATCCTACGATTACCAGATTGGAACGTCTGGAGATAGCAGACACATCTATTAGAGAATTACATCATGAACATGATAACCAATATGAAAAGAGTAGGCTGTCAGCTGACAGAATATCAATAACTCGTCGTCACGGACGACGTATTCTCGATGCCGCAGCCAAGCGACATATGTTACATGAGAGGTGTAGATCACGTGATATTCTGTCATATGCTACCTAGACATTTGTATACTGTTTTGCTATAGTTTTTCGGTAATCGAAATATATCGGTTCCAGCTTATAAAGATACGATCAATCGCCTCGGAATAAAAAATGATTGACAAATCATTTTGTTCTTTACTCAGTATCATGGTCCCATCGTCTAGCGGTTAGGACACCAGGTTCTCATCCTGGCAACCCGGGTTCGATTCCCGGTGGGATCACCAAGAATAATACTCATCCTTGCGATGGGTATTATTCTTGGTCATTCTCGCCAGAGAAACCGAAGCCGGAGGGTTCGATAACAAGAAGCAGGGCAGAGGAGCTTGCTCATCTGAACGCGACGAAGTTATATCCTGATATTCCCGGTGGGATCACCAAGAATAATACTCATCCTTGCGATGGGTATTATTCTTGGTCATTCTCGCC
>CAZHUZ010000024.1:0-9919 GCA_964535835.1 uncultured Candidatus Saccharibacteria bacterium
CCTACCTCTGGGAAAATGAAAAAGAAGCAATGCGTGAGCTCAACAAAGGCGACAAACCTGATGAAAAGACGGTCAAATTGATTGAAAAAGCTGCCACTAGTGTCATGAAAGGATTCAAGGACTAGCAATGGCTAGCACACGACAGATTAAATCACGTATTCGCTCGGTGAAGAGCAACAAGCAAATCACCAAAGCGATGGAACTCGTGGCCGCGAGCAAGCTTCGTCGTGCGCAGGAAGCAGCTTTGTCGAGTCAGCGTTTTGCTGAGGAAGCGATGAAGATTCTTCGGACGCTTAGCAAGATGACTGACGTCAAGACGCATGCCATGTTTCATGAACGCGAGATAAAATCACGTGTCATCATCCTCATTACGAGTGATCGCGGCTTGGCGGGAGCCTATAACGCCAATGCACTTAAAATGTTGACCAAAAAACTTCGCGAGGATGACGCGGCCGGTATCAGCACGACAGTGATTGCCGTTGGGAAAAAAGGTGCGCAATTTGTCAGCAAATTATCTGATGTTGAGGCCCTTGGTGTTTACGATGCCGGTGATAGCGTCACGCCTGATGACGTTCGAACGATCTTGATGACAGCTATTGATATGTTTAACAAATCTGAATCCGACACAATCGATGTCATATCAACGCAGTTTATCAATAGCTTTACACAGCAGGCACTCTACACAAATCTCTTGCCTGCCGGTACGGCTGCGTCGGTTGACGACGTCTCTGATGTTGCCCCGCGTGATGTAACATTTGAGCCGAGTTACACCGAGGTGCTTGACTACGTTGCAGTGCGCTTACTCGAATCAGAGTTATTCCAGCTCATGCTCGATAGTATCGCCAGTGAACACGCTATGCGTCGCGTTGCTATGAAAAATGCCAGCGACAATGCCACTGATATCATTGACGATTTGACGCTTGAGATGAACAAAGTTCGTCAGGCGGGAATTACGCAGGAGCTGTCGGAGATTAGTGCCGGTGTGGAGGCGATGAAATGAGCGAACTAGCAATTATAACTCCCGAGCTGCAGAGTGACACAAAAGAATACGATCGATTGATTTGGCGGATGTGTGATGAGCTTTGGGGTATTATCGAAACGGATCCTTCGGTGTATTGTCACGGCGAAGGAGATCTGTTGCTTGCTGCGGTCGAAAAAGTAAGTGTTGATGTTAGTACTCTTCCTCCAAAAGGTAAACAAGAACTTTTGGCGATAGCGGACGGCATTAAAACGCAATAATTGATACTAAAATGTGATGACTGTAAGAACGAAGGAGAGATAGCATGAGTAAAAATAAAGGAAAAATTATCCAAGTCGTCGGTGTCGTTGTCGATGTTGAGTTTGACAAAGACTTGTTGCCAGCGATGTATGATGCTTTAAATGTTAAAAATGGTGATGCAGTAGTTGTACTTGAAGTGGCGCAACACCTTAGTGAGACAAGCGTTCGAGCAATTGCACTCAGTAGCACGGACGGTCTCAAGCGCGGTGATGAAGTTGCTGCTACTGGTGCGCCGATCACCGTACCTGTTGGTAAATCAACGCAAGGTCGTATGTTTAATGTCACTGGGGAGCCAATTGATGGTAAACCAGCACCAAAAAATGCCGTTATGGCGGCAATCCACAAGCAACCACCTGCCCTCACTGAACAATCGGGTAAGACCGAGATTCTGGAAACAGGTATTAAGGTCATCGATCTCATCGCGCCAATTGCCAAAGGTGGCAAGGTTGGCCTCTTTGGCGGTGCTGGTGTTGGTAAAACGGTCCTTATCCAGGAGCTGATCAATAATATCGCAAAATTCCACTCAGGTAACTCTGTTTTTGCCGGTGTTGGCGAACGAACTCGTGAAGGAAATGATCTCTATCATGAGATGGCTGATTCGGGTGTGCTCGATAAGACCTCAATGGTCTTTGGCCAGATGAATGAGCCACCAGGAGCCCGTCTCCGTGTCGCGCTAACGGGACTAACAATGGCTGAGGCATTTCGTGATGAAGGAAAAGATGTCCTACTTTTCATCGACAATATTTTTCGTTTTACTCAAGCGGGATCAGAGGTCTCTGCGTTGCTTGGTCGCCTGCCGAGTGCCGTTGGGTATCAGCCAAACCTTCAGCAGGAAATGGGACAGTTACAAGAGCGTATTACGAGTACTAAAAAAGGTTCTGTTACGTCAGTTCAAGCGGTGTATGTACCGGCCGATGACTTGACCGACCCAGCGCCTGCGACAACTTTTGCTCATCTTGATAGTACGATCGTACTCAACCGTGCATTGACTGAGATTGGTATCTACCCTGCCGTTGACCCTCTCGATAGTAGCTCGACCATCCTCGACCCAGAGATTGTTGGCGAGGAGCACTATGCGGTTGCTCGTGAAGTCCAGCGAGTATTGCAACGCTACAAGGACCTTCAAGACATCATCGCTATCATGGGTATGGAAGAGCTATCTGACGAAGACAAGATCACTGTATCACGTGCTCGACGTATGCAGCGATTCTTCTCACAGCCGTTCTTCGTAGCCGAGCAGTTCACTGGTAATGTTGGTCAATACGTCAAACTAGAAGACACAGTCAAAGGCTTCCGTGAAATCTTAGACGGAAAACATGATGATAAACCAGAATCGGCCTTTTATATGAAGGGTGCGCTCTAATATGAAGCTTGAGCTCGTTACACTTCGCGGCGTTAAATTGTCCCAAGAGGTTTACGAGGTGCAGATCCCAACTGCTGCCGGTGATATCAGTGTTTTTAGCGATCATGAGCCGCTGATTACGATTGCGAAACCGGGTGTTTTGATGGTGAGACATAGTGCCGACGACAAAGATGATGAACAAGATATTTTTGCTATCAAAGGTGGTGCGGTTCATATCCAAGACAATCTCGTAAAAGTCTTAGTCGATGAGGCTGATCATGCCGATGACATTACCGCATCAGAAGCTGAAGCAGCATTAGAGCGAGCCAGACAGCAGCGAGCAGGTGCTAAAGATGCTGTTAGTATATCTGAGGCGGAAGCACTTGTGAATCGAGCGGCAATACGGCTCAAAGTCGCTGGACTACGTCGTCGACGGCATTAGATTTTTAGGCATAAGAAACCATTAGTGGGATGGTAAAAAAGTAATGAAACTAGAAACGAAAATCAATGTGATTGCCCCGAAAGGACTTGGATATGGTGATCCTGAGGGGATAAGCGTCAATAGTCAGCTAGAAATTGGCGAGTTATCCAATGAATTACTCGACGAGGCAGTAGAAATAATCAGGAATGATAGCGATGTTTTCGTTGCTGTTGATCCTGAAGCCAAAGATGATGGCTGCGGAGACGGTCGTCCTGTCGGTCGTATTTTCAAGCGTATTACTACTGCAACTGGCGAGATTAAGGAGTTTGGGCACTCATTACTGCGTGCGAAACTTTTTGGTGGTGGTTTGATTGCAAGTAGTAGTATGTGGCGCTCGGTTGAGGGCGTGCCAACAAATGGTCAGACGGTTATGGGTGATCGTCAGTTTCTTGCCGCACAACTAAAGCTGGCTGCTATTAATTATGGTGCACATACTGATAACCAAGCGCGTGGTGAGAAATGTGGCTGTGGTGCGATTGATCACTACGATGAGATTTCTCGGAATGTAGCACGCTATAAACAACAGATCACCGGAACACTACGCATGCTGTATGGGGATAAATTTGCAGAAAATGAGTCTGCAATTTCTGACGTCTTTGATGTCTATGATCAACTCAATGACGCGTATTTTAATGGTGCATCTGGTCGTGAGACAATGGATTTTATAGAACGAGATGGTGCGATTATTAAAGAAGTATCGGATGGTCATCTCGAAGATTTCATCGTACTTAATGATATCGAAGGTACAACGCTCGATCAGGGTATGCTGCGCAAGAAACTATCATCTCGTGGTGTAACTCCCACTATTCAGGCGTTTGTCGTCGATGTATGGCGAGGACGAATGTATGCCGAGCTTGTAGCTGATATTGCCGCAGAGCGAGGAATAGGTCGAGGGCTAGCGTATAAACGAGCATTTGCAGACTTTTTGATTCGTACCTGTGCCGTCAGTGCGACATTGACAGCTGGTGATCAGCCAGTCATCTATCGCTCGTCGGTTTCTGTCGCTACTACAGCGTAGTATCGACCGATTTGAGTACGACTCGCGCTTCGTCGGTGGTTTTTGTGTCCATCAGTCTAACACGGAGATCACTCGCTCCGTCAAAATCACGAATATAAATCTTGAAAAATCGTTTGAGTGTTTCATATGGCCGACCGGTTTTCTCATGATACTGATCATATAAATCAAGATGGTGTTGCAACAGTGCAATCAACTGTGACTTATCAGTCCTCTGCCCTCCGTCCTTCGTCATTTTTTTATCAAAACAAAACGGATTCGCAAAAACTCCGCGACCAATCATGATACCATCCACGCCATATTTTTCCACGAGATCCATGCCATGTGTATAGTCGCGTATGTCACCGTTGATAATGAGCGGTGTGTTCAGTGAAATCTCATCGCGAAGTTTCTTGATATCTGGTAATAATTCAAAATGGGCCGGTACTTTACTCATTTCTTTTTTGGTACGGAGGTGAATTGTTAGTGCTGCAATATCTTGCGCAAGAAGAAATGACAGCCAGTCACGCCATTCATCAATGTATGTATAGCCAAGACGTGTTTTGACGCTGACAGGTAAACCGCTCTGCTTTGCGGCGGTAATAATCTCAGCCGCAATATCTGGAGTACGAATCATACCAGCGCCGCCACCAGCCTTGATAGCACTTTGATCGGGGCAGCCCATATTTATGTCTATTCCATGATATCCCCACTCTGCACATTGCTTGGCAAGGATTGCCATCGATGGTGCATCGCTTCCCCATAGTTGTGCGACGATCGGTGATTCGTCATCGGTTTTGATGAGACGTCCGCCGATGGCTTTGGCACCGGCGTGCGCCCAGCCGGTTGCATTGGTAAACTCGGTGAAATACACATCAGGCGGTGCCGCGTTTTTGACGACATGACGAAACACGAAATCCGTCACTGCCTCCATCGGTGCCAACACAAAAAACGGTTTCGGTAGTTTGGTCCAAAAATTCTTCATTACTATCTATTATCTCATACAAAGTGAAGCGGGTGCTGCCGTGTGGCAGCACCCGCGTGTAGATCACTTGTTCTTACGCGCACGTTTGTTGGCGCGCAGATTTGCTGCTTGCCTCGCCCGTTCGGCGTGGTCGCCTGCCTTTTTCGCAGCCGCAGCACGCTTAGCGATCTCTTGGGCGATCACCTTGTGCGGATCCTTGCGTGTCATAATTTCACCCCGTTTCATCTATCCAAAGTGATTATATATACTATATCACAAATTGCATAAATTTTAAAGACCACCGGTATTGGTGGTCTGTTGTTGGCAAGGAACCCAGGTGGAGGATTGGGGGGAGGGTGCTCCACCTGGGCGTGCCGGGACACCTGCGGGGGTCGAGCCGCAGCCTTGCAATGGCAGTATTGCTTTGCCATCCCGGAAGTTTTTAGAAAGCGGTAGAGGTGGACGGGTCCGAACCGCCAACCAGTCAGGTGGCACCTGACTAGCTCTCCCATGTGCGGCATAGATGATATTGTGGGCGCCCACGCCATCATTATGCTTTGTCGCCTCCGAGCTTACACCTCCCTGGACGGTACAATAGGCTGGATTTAAACCAGCATCTCGTGAAAATTTTACGGTTTCCCAACACGCGTGATAATCGTCACATCACTGCTACTGTACCTAGCAACCCTGGCTGGATTCGGACCAGCGATTTCGGAGTAACTATCCGATGCGTTTGGCCACTACGCTACAGGGCTCAGTCGGCCGAAGCCGGGGTTGATCAGCGCATACGTGCCTTGGCAGAACTGACTGCAGCCTCGGCTCCGCGTACACGTTGTTCCCACTCGTGAACAGCGCGAGTGGCTTGACCATTCTCGCTTCGTGGCGTACGGTTCAGGAGGCGCTTGGCATTCTCGAGACCCTTGCGGGCAGCAGACAAATCGCGCTCTGCGCAGTTGAGGTCATCACTCTGATTGGTTCCGATGCCAAACATGGCATCCACTTCCCTTCATGTACTGTGCGATAGCTGATTGCCATCACGACTGGGGTATATCATCGCACATAATGTGATCTTTTACAACGGGTATAATGCAGTACCATCCCCACATCTTCCTTAGAGCAATAGCTCGCATCCGCAAACTGACGAGCCTACGCCGTGGTGCGAGCTGGCCATATTGGCCAACTGCTCTTCAAAAGATGTGGTGATGGTACCGCTATTTTTAACTCATCACATCACGTTCAAAATCGAGTATACCTTGATAATCCAATGTGTAGACGGGATTTCCATCAAAATTGAGTGATTGGATACGTGTCCAGACCGTGTGCAAGAGATGGCGGAATTGTTTGATTTTCGCCTCGTCATAATCATAATCCAGAGTAATTATCTCGCCTTTTTCGTCTGGTTCGACAAATTCTATTCGCGCTCCTGTCACTGTGTAGCCTGCAAAATGTCGTGAATGTTCGACGAGTAACTTATACATTATCAACTGTTGCTCGTAGTGATGGAGTTTGATACGTTCATAATCGGTGATCCCTCTCCAGCTACGCGCGGATTTACCTGTTTTGTAATCAGTAATAAAAATTGTTTTTTCATCAGTATCGATATCGATGAGGTCGATAGCACCCGTGATTAGCGCTTCGTCGATCATTATTGATTCAGTAGCAAAGCTTTGTTCTACCAACTGTGAGGGGGCAAAACTATCATAACGTTGACGCAAAAATTCGTTGAGCGTCGTCGTGCCGCGCTGGAGCTGTTTGGCAAATTCGGTTTCGCTGAGCTGATGACGAGTCAATAGCTCTTCGTAGTCATGCAATATATCTTCGACAGGTCGTCGTTTACCAGTAGAAGTGAGATGGGCATGAGCGCGTTGTAAAACAGCATGGATAGCAGATCCGTATGCAGCGCTCGGACTCATTGCCTGAGGAAAACGCAGTAGATTATGGAGGAGGAATAGCTCCGGCCCCCCACGAGACACATCCAAAAAATTATTGAGATGGGTCGCACTCAGTTTGTAACGATCGAGGAGAGGTCGCAATAATTGGTCTTTGGTAGCTGTTTGGATATCGAGCAGAGGTGCTCTCCAATCATGGTGCAAGGCCTCTATCCGCTGGGTTGCCCCAAGCGTAGGGTGTTCGATGGGGGATAGTACTTCTGTCGGGATGAAGCCGATAGGGAGAAGTTCTTTGCCATTGTCGTTGTATCGACCAGCAAAGAATAGCAATGAGTCTTTTGCTCGGGTAGATGCAACATAGAGGAGGCGGAGCCGTTCGTCATCGCTGTCGCCAGCTGGAGCAAGCGGGAGGTTCGCCGGAAACTGTAGTAAACGAGAGCGTGATCGAGCGCTCACACCCCAAATTGATTCGACGGCATCAGTGATGTAGACGGTGTCAAATTCCAGACCTTTTGACTTGTGCGCCGTCAAAAGTGTAATCGCTGATTGGTCATTCTCGATGGTTGTCGTATCACGAATAGCCAGGTTCATATCATGATGAAGATCCAAAAATTCTATAAAATCAGACAACATCAGTACTCGGTCGGGGCGAAACTCACGCAAACTGCTACGTAGTTTTTGGAGAGCGGATAGATATATTAAATATTTTCCAGGCGTTGTTTCTAAACTATCACTTGGGAAAAAATACGCACGATATGGCGATATGAAATCTTCGGTTTCCTCGCCAGATTCTATGACTAATTCATCATGCGACGTATCACCTGCTTGAGAATCAGTCACACCAAATAGTAGATCGAACATATATTCTAGAGGTTCACTTAGTGCTCTATGCGACGTCACAATCAGCCACTCCGCAATTTGTTGGAGCTTGCCTGGGCTCACAAGCATCTCTTCGAGCCAGTAGCTACTATTGTGATGCGCGGTGATACTGAGTTTCCATATATCTATCGGCGCTATTGTCCACGCCGGATGAGCGAGCAACTCCGGTAGCAATGCATTTGCTTCATCAAATTGTTGGGTACCGATTGCATGCACGACTCGTCCGAGTAGCTCGAGTTGCTGGATGGGCTCTGCTTGCAGTATATCGTCTTGGTGTTCATATCTGACTGGCAGAGCATGCGTTTGGAGATGGGGTAACAAAGAGATCAGCTGACGATGATTGCGAGCGATAACTGCGATAGATCGTGATGAATCATGGCGGTAAGTATCGGCGATAGACTGAGCAAGTGCATAGCGTGATTCATGATCACTCGCGTAGCTGTCAAAACTAATTTTTCCCGTCGCTTGTCGATGAGGCGTCAGAGTTTTGTCGAGCCCAAGCGACGTTTCGAGACGTTCTTCACCTTGGATTATGATAGAGCGTGCGAGGGATAATATCGTACCAGCAGACCGGTAGTTATCGGTCAGTGTAACAATACGCACATCCCTGTAGCGAGATGTAAAATCGATAATATTGCTGACTTTTGCCCCTTGAAAACGATAAATAGCTTGATCATCATCTCCGACGACCATGAGGTTGGGACGGCCCATAGTTGCCTCATTGTTTGTAAGATTCCATATCATACGCATCTGTGCATCATTGGTGTCTTGGAATTCATCGACCAAAATATATTGATAGGTTTCTTGCAGATCAAACCGTAGGTCGTTAAATACTTCCATAGCATGAACGACGCGCAAAATCATATCGTCGTAATCATATAGCTGAGCCGTTTGCATAGCGATCAAATAGTCATAATACATCGATCCAAGTGACCGGAGTTTGGCAGACCTGAGTTGATCGCGCAAGCAGAGTTCTCCACTACTATCTTTTTGGATATATATTTTTTTCCATGCAGTGAGAGGTTTTGTTGTGTTGTTTTCTTGCGCTTCTGACAAGGCAACAGATAATGTCTCATATACAACATCGCGTAATGGACGGTAGCCAATGAGTGAAAGTGGCTCGTCGTCATATGCCTCTATTTTTTGCAGGAGAGCCTGTACTATATCAAAAGTTTTTTTACTGAGTCTCTCACCAAAAGTCGTGTTCAGATGAGGGCGAATCCACTCGCTGATTGCATCGTTGCGGTCAAGTATCAATCCAAACTCATCTGGTGTCAAACCGCTCTTTTTGAGGTCGGATATCGCTGACTGTATGTCACGGAGATAGGTATATTCACCATTCATGGTGCTTGCGAGCGGATTTTTGTGAGGTAATTTTTCGAGCAAGCTGGATAAAATCTCGTAACTACTCAGCTCGTCGGCAGGGCGAAAATGCGCTCCATGATAAAAATACTCACCATAGCGGTTAATGATCTCCGTGCCAAAACTATGAAAGGTGTGGATCGCCACCTTGTATGCATCTGGTCCGATAAGCCCTGCCAGACGTTCGCGCATGGCAGTTGCCCCGCTCTCTGTAAATGTCATGCAGAGGATGTTTTGTGGGAGCGCATCAGATTTTTGCAAGATATTGGCGACACGTACGCTGAGCAGCTCCGTTTTGCCAGTTCCTGGCCCCGCTACAACCATAACTGGACCGTCTATGCAATCGACAGCTTCGCGTTGCGCATCATTGAGCGCTTGATACCTTTTTTTAAACTCCATTGGTTTAAGTATACAAGATATAGAGAAAGATGAATGAAGAAGGATGAATACAGAGTATAAAAAACCGCCTGCTAGGCGGAAGTGAGCCGAGATGTTTTTACCGGTGACGGCGAGGATTTTCGTCTTGCGACTAGTCACTCGCCGTCACCGGCTTAGGGGGGATTAAACCCCAAATTGTGGGCACGGATGCCCGAGAGGAGGTTCGGTAAGGGCTTATGCCCCAGGACAATTTGTCCTCCTAGGCCAATTGGCCAACTTTTGCAACTCAAGAGTCGCTCCAGTTTCTTCCCTCTCGGGTCACCCGAGTGGCGGTTCACGGATGGAACCGGT
>CAZHUZ010000025.1:0-9834 GCA_964535835.1 uncultured Candidatus Saccharibacteria bacterium
TCTAATTTGCTAGTCGTGTGAATTGTTGCTATAATCACCTCTGTTGTTTATGCACCCGTAGCTCAGCTGGATAGAGTGTCGGCTTGCGGAGCCGAAGGTCGTAGGTTCGAATCCTGCCGGGTGTACCACATAAAAAACCGGTTTTTTAGAACCGGTTTTTTATGTGGCCGCATCACAACTTGTCAATCACACCAGCTAAATTCTACGCAAACATATCACGTATGCGCGAAAAGTCACTTTTGAGGCTGCTGGTATCGTTTATGACCTCTTTCAAAAACGTACTTTCACGCCGTCGCAAGACATCTTTACCTATCATGACGAGTAATAGAGGATACGGTACTCGGCCGCGCTCTAATAACCCAAATAATGAATTCCCAAAACCGGTGATTGTTTGGCGTTCTGCTCGTGTAAGATTTCGAGGCATGATTGCTCTGGAAGCAACGAATAATCCGGCTGTGATCGCTCCCGCAACAATCGTCAGTGGTATGAGTAGGATTAGTAGTAGCCATAGTATAGGCGATACTGTCGTGGCGAGCCACACGACCAGCGCATATAGCGCCAAAATGATGATGGCACCAATGCCTACGACAGGATAAAGAATCCGGCGATAATACACCCCCGTCACAGCCCGCAACGCTTGGATAGTTGGGTTCATGCTACTATCCTACCTTGCTCAACGATGAGCAAATGTTATCCTGATCACATTTAGGCTATAATTGTCAGTCGTACATGGAGAGGTGGCCGAGTTGGTTGAAGGCGCACGACTCGAAATCGTGTAAGCGGTGCAAGCCGCTTCGAGGGTTCGAATCCCTCTCTCTCCGCCAAGATGATAAAGTGACCTGAGTGGTCATTTTTATTTCGTTTGAGAGGCCTTGATATCCGCTATGGCATCACGTCGTGCTATGTTGGTGAGGTCAGCACTATCCTGGGTGGGCTCTGAAGTTTGGGGAAAAGCAATATATGAGCTCACGCTAGCCTCGCCTTTGATGTTTATAGTGACTCGACGCATGCCGGTATAACGACGCGATGTCGCGTCAAAGTACAGGATATACGATGTTGAAGTACCCTTAAATTTACCAATAACGTTTTGAGTATTTTCTATCGACCCGCCGACATTTGCCATCGTCATCATGACAGAATCATCATCGACGAGGTGCGGTGGTGTCTCTGCGTGCATGTGTCCTGACAAGGTGAGGTCAGCACATTTGGCTGCTTGTTGTGCGAGGCGTGGGTTATGAACAATCAACACTTGTGGGTGTCGTTCGCATACCTCTTCGGTGAGGGACGATTGGAAAGACTCTTGAGATATAGATTTATTGCGGAGGGCGTTAGGCTGGCCCATTACCGTCCGAGTGGGATCACTCGCACCATAGTAGGTGATGCCGTCGATTTCTTTGAGGCTATGATCGAGCATCGAAACCCTTTTATCAACCAGCTGGGCGATAGTGATGTCACTATCATGATTGCCCGCAACGCCAACAACGTGTTTGGGGAGATAGCGAGCAATGATATCGATACATGGCTTCTCAAAATCCCAACCGCTTGATACAAAATCACCACCTAATAGAACTGTCGTAGCACCTGTGCCCTCGGTCAGTGTTCTCGTGAGACGTGCTGCGCCGATATTGCAATGTTGGTCGCTCTGTGCGATGACGGGTATCAGATCGTTAGTTGCAGGGTCGTTTTTAATCGGTATCAGGGCTTTTTTGAGATTGAGCGATGCCTGAGCATAAAATGCTTCATTCTCCTTTAATTTGCGAGCCGCTGCCGGCAACAGGTTGCCTGATACGTAGATGGGTGGGTCAACTACAAACTCCTGGGGTATTGTCACTTGTTCCCATTGCTGGTCAGCCATTTTATAGCTCGGCACGGCAAGACCCATTACGGCTATACCGCTCGTAGCGCCAATCATCAATTGGTTTCGACGGCGATACGCCGGTAGTAGTATAAAACCAACCGCGCCCCCCAGTAGCGCCGCTTTCCCCAGATGTTTAAACGTATCGCTGGCGGTTATGCTCGCCAAAGCTTCGGCGTCACTGAGTTGCTCAATCTGGCTAGCAAGATCCTTGGTTGTTACGCTTTCAGGTTGAACGCGCAAACCCGCTCCTAGTGGATAGTTAGTAGCGATACGCACATTTTCCGAGCCAATACCAAATGTTGAGTCGGATCCGATGGTCAATTGAGAACGCACGGTGATACCGGCAATCTCACTGGGTGCTCCGATGGCATTTCCTATGCCAATTCCCCCTAGTGCGGCACCAAAAACCAGACTTGCCTTGGCGCATTCCCGTTTCCACGTCGATGAATCTTCTGGGGTGGACATACCCTAGTGTTATACAAGCAATTAGGTATTATAGCAATGACCACATCAGCCAAGAGTTGTATACTGGTACTATGCAACCGAGTATTTTTACCAAGATTATCGATGGTGATATACCGTCGTACAAAATTTACGAAGACGATCGTACCTATGCGTTTTTGGATATTAATCCCGTACAGCCAGGACAGATTGTCGTCGTACCGCGAGTACAGATCGACCATTTCACCGACCTCGAGGAGGCTGACTATGCCGCTCTCATGGCAACCGCCAAAAAACTTGCCGCTCATATGCGTGACGAGCTACAAGTAGAACGAGTCTGCCTGGTAATCGAAGGATTTGAAGTACCGCACGTCCACGTCAAACTCATTCCGTGTGATACGCCGGAAGATCTTCACGCTTCTCCTCATGAGGCTGATACAGATGAGCTGACAGACATGCACGAACGATTGATGTATTGACCTCTGTTATTTGCAGACAGTCTTTCCAAGCAGGTCCCTAGGACGACAATACTCTACATATACTATACTTGACAATATACAAAGCTTATGCTAATATTGAAGTATAGTCACCATGAAAACAAATATTAAAAAAATCACTCACACATTTATGACTACGCTGTCAGTGTTTCTCGCTGTTGCAGTGGTACTCATTGCGACCCATGCAAAAGACATCGTATCTGCAGCCCCATCCACGCCGGCCGACAGCGCAACAAATACAAGTGCTCGCTTGGCCGAACGACCAATCGATAAATCAATCGGTGATCTACATAGTCATGTCGACAAAACAATGGTAAAAAATATGGCCAAAGCCGTAAGCGGTGATAGTGCGGTCATGCAAACTGCGCGACGAGAACAGGGTGAAATCAACGAAGAACAACCGTTGTCTGTACGTTTGATTGAAATGATGCTCATGGTCAAACTTGCCTACGCCTACGCTACCAGCTAGATGCAGAGATCAAGGGGCTGATAGACTAAAAAGAACGCATCTTAACTATGCGGTATTTCGATGTTTCTGTTATGTAGCTTAGTCTGACAACACATCAAGCTCGTGAATGAGTTTTTTCTCAAGAGATAATTGCTCTTCAAGTTGCTTTTTAGTTTCCTCGACGAGGTGCTCAGGAGCGGATGAGACATACTTTTCATTTGAAAGGCGTGATTGTAATCGATCGATTGATTCACGTGTTTTGACGAGGCGTAATTCGAGTTTTGTTTGATGCTCGTATAGTTCGTCGTCACTGACAGCGAGCCAGGCTTCACGGTTTGGTACTGCCAGACGCAGACCACGTGGCTGGTCGATGAATACAACGTCTTTGAGACGAGCCATATGCGCGATGAGGGCGCGGTTATCATCGATGAGACTATCATGTTGGTACAGCAGTGTTTGCTTGCCTTCGAGTTCGCTTGCAACAAATCGTGTCTCGATGATGAGCTCACGCAGTTGATCAAATTCGGCGGCCGCGATCTCACTATACTCGACAGGTGTTGGCCACGATGAGCGTATCAGTAGGGTGGTATCCATCTTGAGTGTAGTCCAGACTGTCTCAGTGACAAACGGTGCAAACGGATGAGCGAGCTTGAGGCATGTCTCGAGCACCCAGCCGAGCATCCCTGCCCCGCTCGATTGCTTAGTGGCTTCGATGTACCAGTCCGCCACATCGTCCCAGATCGTGTGATAGACACGATCGAGTGCTTCAGCGTACTGATATTTGTCGATAAGCTCACCGACTTCTCGGGACGCATTGCTGAGCTGACGGATCACCCAGTGATCGGCGATTGACTCAGGTGTTGGTGTCTGATGCTCAAATGATTCGGTTTTGTTCTCGATATAGCGGGCCATATTCCAGAGTTTGTTGCAGAAATTACGTCCTGCGATGACGCTTGCAGTTGAAAATGCTTGATTTTGCCCTGGGCTACGCTGTGCAACGATACCGATGCGCATAGCATCTGAACCATACTCCCCGACTACCTCCATTGGGTTGATGACATTGCCACGGCTCTTGCTCATCTTTTGGCTTTTTTCGTCGAGAACCATACCGTGCATGTAAACAGTCTTAAATGGGACTTTACCTGTACGATATAGCCCGAGCATGATCATACGGCCTACCCACTGGCGCAAGAGGTCGGTCCCTGTCTCCATGAGGTCAGTTGGATAATACTTGCTAAGAACCGAATCAGTATCGAGCGCATCAGTAACGACGTATGGCCACTGACCAGAGCTAAACCACGTATCAAAGGTGTCTTCCTCGCGCTTGTAAGTTTTATCATCTTTAGTAATTGTTGTGTTTTGTACATCAGTACTAAATATCCAGTCTCTGTCATCTTTGGTGTTTTGAAAGGCCGGTATAGGGATGCCCCAC
The DNA here is from genome assembly GCA_964535835.1 of uncultured Candidatus Saccharibacteria bacterium. Classification (GTDB taxonomy): domain Bacteria; phylum Patescibacteriota; class Saccharimonadia; order Saccharimonadales; family Saccharimonadaceae; genus JAPUDQ01. The sequence goes on from CAZHUZ010000025.1 coordinate 4,677, forward strand.
GGGATTTGACGACTAATATTCCAATCTTTGAGCCCACCCAGATAGGTTGCAAGCTCTTTGGCTTTGTTTGCGGGATGAAACGTAATTTCGCCTTGCTTGATCGCTGTGATAGCTTTTTCTGCAAGCGGTTGCATTTGCACAAACCACTGTTCTTTTAGGAGTGGCTGGATCACGGTGTCGCACTTGTAGCAATGACCGACTTGATGACTATAATCTTCGATTTTTTTGATAGACTCCCCTGCTTCGAGCTGTTTGATCACCTGCTCTCTTGCTTCCAGTGCCGTCATGTCATGAAATGTTTTCGGAGTCTTATCGGTCATCTTGCCGTTAGTTCCTATCACCTGGATCTTCTCGAGCTTGTGTCGCTCCCCTATCTCAAAATCAGTCGGATCATGGGCTGGCGTCACTTTGACGGCACCGGTGCCAAAAGTCGGATCGATTGCTTCATCGCCTACAATCGGTATCTCGCGATTGGTGATTGGCAGTTGGACACGTGTGCCGATGAGGTGTTTGTAACGCTCATCATCAGGATGGACGGCAACGGCAGTGTCGCCGAGCAGCGTTTCTGGTCGTGTCGTGGAGACGACAATTTCACCGACATGATCGAGCAATGGATACGCGATGTACCAAAGTTTGCTCTTTTCCTCTTTGTGCACGACCTCGATATCGGCAAAGCTTGTCTGATGAGTTGTACAATAATTGACGATACGCTCACCCCTGTAAATTAGCTTGTCATCCCACATCTTTTTAAACGTTTCGTAGACAGTATCGATGACTTTACGATCAAGTGTAAAGACACCGTCTTGCCAACTGCACGATATACCGAGAGCGCGGAGTTGGAGTTCCATATCACCCCGTCGAGCCTCAACAAAATCCCACACTTGGCTGTAGAGCTCTTCACGACTGAAATCAAACCGACTTTTACCCTGCCCTGCTAGATATTTTTCATATACCACCCAGGTCTCGAATCCAGCATGATCTGAGCCGGGAATAAACAGCGCGTCATTGCCAATCATGCGGTTATAACGGATAGAGATATCTTTCAGATTCATATCAAGTGCATGGCCGATATGGAGATTGCCATTTGCATTTGGCGGAGGCATGACGACGGAAAACGGCTTGCCTTTACCGGTAGCGCCAAAGCTACCCGAAGATTCCCATAGTCCGTAAACGGTCGGTTCGTATTGCTGAGGTTCGTATATTTTAGGTAAATTCATCAGAGTTTCAACACAATTTAACAGAGGTGAATTGTTTCACGTGAAGATGACTGACAAAATCTAACAAAGGTTATTTAACTATATAAATACCCTCGCGTTTGCCAGTTTTTCCTCACGTGTTTGTTTTCGTCACTAATTATAGCACAGCATCATTGGTTACTGTATAGCGCTCGTGGTTTGTTATGACGACCAAGCGGTTTTCGTCATCGACAAGCTCGGTATAGTCTCAAGGGTGAGGGGATCAGATGGCGATACCGATTGAGCCATGAAGTAAGCCAACGAGGCGATCATGGCAGCGTTGTCGGTACAGAGACTCATTGGTGCGTACTCGATAGGGATGGGGAGTGCCTGGGCGAGTTGACGACGCAGCTCCTGATTTGCCGCAACACCACCAGCTATGACCACTGAGGCAGGGGAGTAGTCATGATAGGCCTGAAGCGTCTTTTCGACGAGTGTTTCGACGGCAGTGCGTTGGAAACTAGCGGCAACATTAGCCCTCAGGCTGTCTGAGACGAGCTCTGGCAGGTCTTTGCTGGGGTAGGTGTGATCAACACCGCAATCGCGCTGTACTGTGCGTAGAACGGCAGTTTTGAGGCCAGAAAAACTAAAATCGTATTTGTTTGGCATTTTAGCCTTTGGAAAGTCAAACGCATGGGCGTCGCCAGACTCAGCGGCTTTGGCAACAGAGGGGCCGCCAGGGTAGGGGAGGCCGACGATTTTTGCTACTTTATCAAAGGCCTCCCCTACAGCGTCATCCTGTGTCTGGCCGAGCAGCTCATAGTCACCGTGATCACGAAATAGCACTAGCTGACTATGACCACCCGATACAATGAGCGCGAGGAGTGGGAATCGTGGCTGTAGAGTTGGCAGTTGTAGGCCCGAAACTACACTCGCCGTTTCCTCAGAGCGGTTGTCTTCGCGCCACGATGCTCGCGGCTTCTCATCACTGTCGTCTGCGGGATCACTGCGTTTGGTCCTCGACGAGTCAGGATGAGATTTACTCGCATCTGGGCTCGACAAATACTCCTCAGAAGCGACGTGTGTAGTTTCGGCTGGCGCGATCTGGGGTGTTTGTGGCGTTTCTTGTCCCTTATCTCTTGTCTCTTGACTCTCTATGCCAATTTTTGTCAAAAAATTGGCATAGACATGCCCTTCGACATGATGCACAGCATAAAGTGGTTTTTTCTTGAGATAGGCAAGGGTTCGAGCAGTCAACGATCCGATCAGGAGACTGCCGACGAGACCAGGAGCATAGGTGACACCGATAGCATCGATATCATCCCAGATACAGTTGGCGTCAGACAGCGCTTTTTCGACGACAGGCAAGATCACTTCGATATGCGAACGAGCCGCTACCTCTGGAATGACGCCACCGTAGGCCGCATGAATATCAATCTGAGAATTGACGACATTGCTTAGCAATCGTACACCGTCCTCGACAACTGCAGCAGCAGTTTCATCACAACTGGATTCGATTCCCAAAATTTTCATCTCTGTTATTGTACCATTTGATACAATAGGTTTACATATGAAAGACAACATCGTACGAGGCGTGCGAGGATTGCTGCCGAGCGGGGCGACGCGATTGCTCGAAGAGGGCTATCGTCGTGCGCGTGTCCATGCGGTATCAGCGCGCTATGGGTATCCAGCACGTGATCTCAAAGTCATCGCCGTGACAGGTACTAATGGCAAGACTACGACTGCCAATTATCTCAACGAGATTCTTAAAAGTGCCGGTATGACAACAGCGATGTTTACGACCGCGGTGATCGAGATAGCAGGCAACCGTCGCATCAACGATCTCAACGCGACGGTAGCGCTGACCGGTCAGATGCAACGCTTTTTTCGAGACGCAAAAAAAGCCGATGTCGATTACGTTGTACTAGAGATTACCTCTCATGCACTCCAACAGCACAAGCTCGATACCGTCCCGATCGAATGTGCCGTCATGACCAATCTGACGCAGGACCATCTGGATTATCACAAGACGATGGAGGCGTACGCGGCGGCAAAAGGCAAGTTATTTGCCAAAAATCCACGCTTCATGGTGCTTAATGCCGATGACGAATGGTATAGCTATTTTAATCAGTTTGAAGCAGGTGAGCACAAGATCAGCTATGGTACGAGTGATGAGGCCGATTGTCGTATTCGTCAGGTAAAACTGTATAAAAAAGGCTCCGAGATGCAGCTACTCATCGACAAACATACCACTCTTGAGCTCGGGACGGCGCTTCCGGGCAAATACAACGTCTACAACGCGACGGCCGCGGCTATGGCGGCCTATCTGATGTATATCAAGCTCGAAGCTATTCAGGACGGCATCGCAAATCTGGAGTCAATCCCGGGTCGATTTGAGCGAATCGATATCGATAAGCCATATGATGTTGTTGTGGATTATGCACACACCCCTGATGCACTTGAGAAATTACTTGAGGCCGCCAAAAGTATGGTCAAAAACCGAGTCATCCTGGTGTTTGGCGCCTGTGGTGACCGCGACAAGAGTAAACGTCCAATCATGGGCGAGATTGCCGCCCGACTGGCTGATAGGATCATTCTCACCGATGAGGAGAGCTACAACGAAGACCCACAAGTCATACGCGATATGATCCGCGAAGGGATTATTGGGGCAGGGGGCGAGCCAAAACTCGAAGAAATCGCCGACCGTCGCGAGGCAATCGCCAAAGCCATGAAAATCGCCCGAACAGGCGACATGATCCTGATCACAGGTATGGGGCACGAGCAATACCGCATCGTGGGTGGTGAAAAACTTCCTTGGAACGACGCCGATGTTGTGCGCGAGCTAGCCTAGGCTAGTTTGTGGTGATTATGGGCAACCATTGTTGCATGACCAATTGTAGAGCTAAAATATGCATCAGTTGAAGTCAAGAGTTTTGCTCGTTTTCTACCCGTATCTAATTCGGCGGCCTGAATGCCCATCCGATACATTCGGGCGAATTCACGACTAGAAGATTTTTTATCGAGAATTTTTTCGACAAACTCTCTATTTTCGTCAACTTGCAGGGTGGAATCAATAAACGTCTCGATATCTTGGCGTGTTCGTAGGGTTGCTGCTTCTTTTGAAGCAGGGAGAAAAGCTGCGGTTTCTAAATCAATGAAACGTACACTTCTACGATCGCGTGCAAGATTTTTTGCTTCGGCATCACCATGTGAAATACCGGCACCATGTAGGTATCCTAGACTAACCAGACCGGTTTTGAAGGCATCTTCGATGACTTCTTTGCGTAGTGCTTCAGGATTAATATCACGATCAGCCCAAAAAACGTTATCTAGTGAGATAACATCATGCTCATACAGAGTTATAAGGTGATTGATCCCGTAGACATTCTTCCAAACACCAATAGGTAGATAGGCAAGCTGATCATCGCTGAGTGTGTTGAGAAGATTATTCATTGACCACTCACGTGCGAGTAGGTCGGATGGTTTTGCCTCAATATCATCACCAAACGGTTTTATGGCAACTAGAGCAGGTGATTCGTGCAATCCTGCACCATTGAGAATCATTTGGCCGAATCGTGTGCCATGGACACCATCTTCGCGTCCTCTTGCAAAATCTTCGCGATCAACGAAACTACCACGAACCACTCCCCTTGTTGGTATTCTCACTTCTGTTTGAGACAACGTTAAGCTGCCTAGCTCTGCTGCATTGAGTACTTTTAGCAGTTTCTCTTCAAAATTATTACCGTGTTCCGTTTTGAACTCGGGTAATTGTGTGACTGTACCCATTGTTTCAGATGGTCCATTGAGTCGAGGTGAATTAGACATGTTTCGTTTTATCTCAATTAAATTATCATTGTTGATATTAGCATAAATGATATAAAAAGTCAATACTCTGATAGACTAGATACATTACAAATGGAGGAAAATAATGCAGGTAAATGCACAAATATTTCGAGGGTATGACCTCAGGGGTCTTGTGGGCG
>CAZHUZ010000026.1:0-1652 GCA_964535835.1 uncultured Candidatus Saccharibacteria bacterium
TAGTAAAACCACGCACGGACCTGGCCGATATATTCGACGATAAAATCACCTGGGAAATTCGCTTCGAATTTTTCTTTGTTTTCAAACGGATAGTGAAATTGCGCAAATGGCATTGACCCTGCCTCAAACCAGCTATCCATCACCTTGTCGGTACGTGTATACGTCTCACCATCAATTTCAAACGTGATGTCATCAACCCACGGACGATGGTAATCTTTGAGTTCCACTCCGCTGAGTTCTTTTAGCTCTGCGTAGCTCCCGATGACTTTTACTTTGCCACTTTCGCTCTTCCATACCGGCATCGCTGTCGCCCAGAAGCGATCACGCGAAATATTCCAATCTGGCGCCTGCTCGACCGTCTTGGCAAAGCGACCGTTTTTTACGTGCGGCGGGAACCAGTTAATCGGCTCATTTTTCTCGAGCATCTTGGTGCGCTGACCGTCAATATCCATAAACCAGCTTGGGTGCGCGCGGTACATCAGCTTCGTCCCGCAACGATGACAATGCGGGTAGCTGTGGCGAATGTAATCGATCTTCCACACAACACCGCGCTCATGAAGTGTTTTGGCAATCGTCTTATTAATTTCCCAGACATTATCACCCTGCCATTCGCTCTCGGTAAAATTACCATTTTCGTCGATAGTATGTACGACCGGGATGTCGTTTTGTTTAGCAAGCTCAAAGTCTTCTTCACCATACGCTGGTGCGAGGTGGACGATGCCGGTACCGTCTTCATGACTGACATATGGTGCCGCCCACACTTTGTGTGCATTTTTACCACGATTTACAAATAATGGCTCGTACGATTTGCCGATGAGCTCTTTGCCCTTTAGCTCTCGCACGATTTCATACGCAAGCGGTTGGTGCTTTTCATCTTGCAGTACTTTGCCGAGCAGCTCTTTTGCCAAGATAAATTGCTCATCACCAACTTTTACTTCGACATAATCCAACTTTTCATTGACGGCAACTGCCGTATTAGCAGGCAGTGTCCATGGTGTAGTCGTCCATGCTAGCAGCGTTGAACCATCTTCAAGCTTAAACTTCACATAGACGCTTGGGTCAGTCACGTCTTGGTAGGCACCGGCATCCATGGTGACTTCAGCCTTACTAAGCGGCGTCGCATCGAGCGTACAGTACATCAATACTTTTTCGCCTTCAAAGATTTTGCCCTTTTCGTATAACGTTTTAAATGCCCACCAAATACTTTCCATATAGTCACGATCCATGGTTTTGTAGGCACCACGAAAGTCCACCCAACGACCAATCCGATCCACAACGTTTTCCCACTCGCTACTGGTTTGCACCATGTTTTCACGACAGGCGATGATGTATTTCTCGATACCATACTCGATGACTTCTTCGCGTGATTTGATACCGAGTTTTTTCTCGGTGTAGCGCTCGGCTGGCAGCCCATGGCAATCCCAGCCCCAGACACGCTCAACGCGTTTGCCTTTCATCGTTTGATAACGCGGAATCGCATCTTTGACGATGGAGCTGAGAAGCGTACCATGATGCGGAACGCCAGAAATAAACGGCGGCCCATCGTAAAACACATATGAGTTATCTTTTGATCGATTCTCCACTGATTTTTCAAACGTTTTGTCTTGCTTCCACTTCTGCACCCAATCTTTTTCGTACTCTAGTGCCCGTCG
>CAZHUZ010000026.1:1752-5907 GCA_964535835.1 uncultured Candidatus Saccharibacteria bacterium
GGAGGTACCATCCAGTTTCTAAAAAGAGATTCTTTTTAGCGCTCATTTGTTCGGTCTGTCGTGCCGATACCGACGGGGTCTAGTTTCCTAAAGATTTCTTCCCGTAGCTCGTGATTGATAGTCACTCAAACGCCTATCTCTACTATACTCTATCTGTTGTACAAAATAAACATACCTTGTCATTACATAATTAGATAGTCTATTTCTCCGAATTTACTTCGGAAAAATAGATCTAGTATCCGGGGGTAATCATCCACCAATCGGCGGATTAAAGAGGGGGCGATTGCCCCCTCTTTAAGTAAGAGTGAGATTTATCGAGCTCGAAGCGCTACCATAACCACGGCTGTTTTTTGACGGCTTTTTTACTGAGCCACCAGTCGGTTAGGCTCCATTCACGACGTCCGAGTGCAATCACCCAGAGGACGAGTGCATACACGATGTGATCGTCAATAACAGGGTTATTCTCAAGTGGTACTTCGGCTGCCCACATGAGGTACAGCAAGATCGAGCCCGTCACTGCAGCGATACGCAGACCGATGCCGAGGAGCAATGCGACACCGATACCGAACAGACCAAGCATAAACAGCCAGTCAACCCAAGGTTGACCTGCGAGAGATGCAAATAGGTCCTTTAGTGGACTGTTTTCGTTGACACCAAATTTCAAAAATCCCGCGGTTGGTGATGCGCCAGCTACCCATGCTTTGTCAGCTGCTGTCGCGATACCAAAACCAAATGTTTTGTCTAAAAATGCCCACAGAAACACAAACCCCAGTGCAATGCGCGTCAAAGCAAGCGCTTGCCACGCATGCTTGTATGGAACTGATTTTGCCATTATTGTAACCCTCCCTTGTCTTCTTAGTCATAAGCATACTCCCTATGCTTACAATTTGCAATTACGAGCGAGGAGGAAACGGTATCAACACATTTGTGCGGCGCTTGTATGCTTGCCAACCATCACGTTTGGCGGCTTGTTTCTCGGATGGGGGAATACCTGATACGTAGATAATCAGATAGCTTAGTAAAGCAGGTCCGATAACTCCCACCCAGCCAAATTGCGTCCCAAAACATATCATACTAATCCCCCACCATAGCACTATCTCACCAAAATAGTTTGGATGCCTCGAATAGCGCCACAGACCGGTTTGTATAATCTGATTTTTATTTGCAGTATTTTTACTAAACTGAGCGAGTTGATAATCTGCTGCGATCTCAAAAACGAAGCCCACACACCACATGATAAAGCCAATGATCGTCGCGACATTCCACCCAGCATGACCAAGTAAATTTATATGGATGACCGGAATCATCACGATAAGTGCCAGTACTGCCTGTACAATATAGATACGCCAAAATATTTGTGTATCGACATCGCCTTTCCAGCCTTTTCGAAGCTCGATATAACGAGCGTCCTCGCTACTTCGCCGGACAAATCGTTGTCCGATATGGATACTGAGGCGAAGTCCCCAAATGATCACCATCAGTGTAACAAGCAGCTGGATATCCAACTCGAACATACGTCCGTGCTGCATGAGATAGCTAGCAATAGCGATAACGATAAAGACCCATCCCCACGCCACATCAATCACATCAAACCGCCTCAAACGCTGCGCAACCGAAAACACGCCTGCCATAAACACCATCGCAACCGCACCGATCAGCGCAAATCGTGGCATAACATCCCAAAATATACCGTGCGAGATATGCGTCCAAAGTGTCGCGATCACATAGACCAGAAGTGCTAAACCGATAATAGATCGTCTCATCGGTGCAGCGCCAAATAGGTTAGTCCTGCAACTGCTGCAGTCAGGACGGCACCCCACAGCAGGTCAACAATCACCAGCTTGGTCGACCAACCTTTGAGCGTTGCGAGATTGGTCAGATCATAGGTCGCATAGGCGACAAACCCAAACAGCGCGCCGTAGCCGACAGCATGCTGCCATGATCCTTTCTCAAGTGCAGGTGTAACCACATACGCGACTATCCCAATCACGTAGATGACATAAAATAAAACTGCCGCGGTCATATTTGGCTTTTCGAGCAAAAGCGGTCCTATTTGGCTCTTGTAAAATTTGTTGGCGATCACACTGAGCCACAGCGCATCAATAACCCCCATAATACCGCCAGCTACAATCAATCGGATGAAAAAATCTTGCATATACACCTCTCCTAGGCAAACAGCGCTTTGCCGTATTTTATGATAATCGCTGCGACAAGACCGAATACAATAGTAAACAGTATCAGCTTGTCATAATCTCGATCGATAAACGCCTTGGCTTTGGCTGATTGTTTTTTAGATAGATAGAGATTGCCCTCACGTATGTTGTAGCGCGTGATCGCAAACCAGACAAATGTCGTCGTCGCCGTGACGAGCAAACACCACGGGCATAGCGCACCGATGATAAAGTAGCTCGTATAAAACAGATAGAGCGCAAAGATCAGCCCAAGCGTATAACAGACCTGCGCCACAAACATAAATCGTCGTGGAAATTTCACGCCAGCAAGACCAGCAATCGCCACTGTGATCACGATAGGTTCGGCGATGAGGCCAAGAAAACTATTTGGAAAGCCAAAGAGATGGGCGCTGGGATGCAGGCCAACTGTCGCACAGTTGAGCACGATATTGATACTACAGCTCAAAATTGCGTTCGGATTGCGCGCGAGCTCAATCGCCTCAACGCTGAGAACAAATGACGCTATGAGACTTGCAATCGCCCCGATGAGCATGCTAGTAAAGATCCAACGATCATCACGTAGTTTCTTTTCTTCGTGAGTAAAAAAATCTTTGATACTACTGAGCATAATAGGACACCTCCGATATCGTCGGCAGTGGTCGCCCTCGCCATAGATTTTGCAACTGTCCATTGTCATCGAGAGCCACGATCGAAGGATATTCGACGATGTCATAGGTTCGACACGTCGCTGCACCATCACGCGTGTCTGGATCAACCGTCTCTAGTGTCCTCCCTGTTTGACGAGTAAAATCACCGAGCCATGTCATGACATCACGCGCATGATCACTCTCCATCTTAAATACTACAAATGTTTTCATACTTCTCATTGTAGCAAACATGAAAAGAGTCCGCTCTGAGAAATATCCCAGAGTCTGAAATGTCAATGTGATGACAAATCATAGGGCATCTTCTCATTTAGCGGACTCATGCATGGATGAGCCGATTGCAGTTATATCTAAAAGAAAACTGCTCTAAGGCCACATAGGTCTTAGATCGTGCTGTTTTGTAGTTGTGTGACGGTAGCTCAGCGAATATACTTCAGTGTTACACCATCATTCATGATGTAAACCTTTGCATCGCCTCTAGATTGCAGCTGAGTAAGATGCACTCGATACCCACTCGGGCACATCTCCCACGGATGAGAGATATCGATTGCAAGACTCGTCAGGATTTCTTCCTGATAGTTCTGCCAATACCAGTCAGCGACCGAAATCAGGAGTGATCGGCGCGCGTGAGCAATAGTAACTCTGGTATTTGGCAAATCAAGCAGCTTATTGACCATCTCGCGAGAGAATGCCAGATAGCTGTTTACCCAGATGTAAGTGTTGCCATGCGAACATGCGTCCGGCCGTGGAGGCTGCACCCAGATCCGATAGGTCTTGCGTCTGCGTCTGGACATCGCTGCCCACCTTCCATGCGCGAGGCGTGAGACGAAAGATCTCACTATCACTCGATAATTAGTATTATATCATACTTTATTATTAAATGCAATACTATGCAGAAATGAAATAGAGCCCGCTTACGTGAAACGAGCGGTGCAATGATACTGGTACCATCACTGCTCTATCTCACGATGAGGCTCTCAAAACTGTGGAGGACGCCCAACATGCCACGACCTTATGCCGTTACTCAGGCGACAATCGACTTCTCGACATCTGTATGCATTAAGGTACTCTCCTTTTTTCCGACGACGATTGACTTGCGCTATAGCTTGGGCTTTTGTTAGCTTTTCTTTCCCCGCACACGCAACAACCCTAGATGGCTTCTTGCCTCTACGTCGCATAGTTATTGCTCCATCTAATTTCGGTATGGACACTTCATCCATAGACAACCAAAACTCTGCGCCCTATCATACCGTTTTCACTTCATTTTGCAACCATAACCAAAACCACCCTCGCAGGGTGGTTTTGTGATTTTGGTATAC
>CAZHUZ010000026.1:6007-9374 GCA_964535835.1 uncultured Candidatus Saccharibacteria bacterium
GATGCGCCGCGTAGACAGTTTCTACGAACAGCCACTCGTTGAGCCGCATGAGGTACAGACATAGCACGATCCGGCTCGTTGTGTCACGTTGCCACAGTTGTGGCAGAGTGGCGCTGCTGCATCGGCAACTTTCAGCTCAGCCCGTGCAGTTCGAAATGTTGTCTCAACTGATTCGTTTTTGACGAGATCTTCTGGCACGACATCACTGGTTTTGACCTCTTCGACAACATCAGTAACAGCCTCTTTGACCAACTCTTGATCGAGTAGGCTCGCCTGCTGTTGGTTAAGCTCAGCTTCGAGATCGTCTAGTGAGGCAAGACCGAGCTCCAAGCGATCATCAATCGAGAGATACTCTATCGCCAGACGGCGGAACATATAGTCAACGATGCTCGTTGCTGTCTTGACGGTTGGATCATCAGTTGCGCCAAATGGTGCAAAGTTGGTGTTACTCATACCGCGTACATAGGCTTTGAGTGGCACACCGTACTGTAAACCATAACTGACCGAGCGACCAAATGCATCCATTAGTCCTGCCAATGTTGAGCCCATCTTGGCGACAGTGATAAAGATTTCACCTGGAGTGCCGTCCTCAAATTCACCGACAGTTACATAGCCTTTGAGATCACTGATTTTGAACTCGATTGTTTTGGAATTGCGAACCTTTGGTAGCTCGCGACGCTCATTGCTGCGAACAATTTTTTCGACTACTTTCACTTCATTTGTCTTTTTTGTCTCTGGTGATTTCGTGTCTTTTGACTTTTTGTCTGAGAGCGGTTGACCAACTTTGCTACCATCACGATAGATGGCAACTGCTTTGAGGCCAAGCTTCCATGAGTCCATATGGAGTTGCTCGACATCTTCGACAGTTGCGCTCTCGGGCATATTGACGGTCTTGCTGATAGCGCCTGAAAGAAACGGTTGCACTGCGCCCATCATTTTGACGTGACCCATATAGTGAATCGCATTTTCACCGACCGCACAGGCAAAGACGTCATAGTCCGTTTCCTTGAGATGTGGCGCACCGACAACCGTGCCATGCTCATGGATGTACTCGACGATTTCTTGAGCATCATTTTTACTGTGGCCTAACGTCTTGAGCGCACGTGGAATCGTTTGGTTGACGATGATCATGCTACCACCGCCAACAAGTGTCTTGAACTTGGTGAGGCTGAAATCTGGCTCAACACCAGTCGTGTCGCAATCCATCATAAAGCCGATCGTACCAGTCGGAGCAAGTACACTCGCCTGCGAATTACGCACACCGTATTTTTCACCCAGTTCAACTGCTTCATCCCAAACTTGTGCCGCAGCGCTGAGAAGCTCTTCTTCGACGAGCTGTGCGTCGATATCACGGACAGCATCGCGGTGTTTGCGGAGCACGCGATTCATACCATCACGGTCTTTGCTGTAGCCTTCAAATGGTCCAACGCGTTTAGCGATACGAGCACTCGTGGCATACCCTTCGCCCGTCATGATCGCAGTCAGAGCGCCAGCAAAAGCTCGGCCTTCATCGCTATCATATGGCAACCCTTTAGCCATCAATGTGGCGCCGAGATTGGCATAGCCCATACCGAGTTGGCGGTAGCGTCGTGTATTTTTGTCAATCGCATCAGTTGGGTATTCTGAGTAGCCGACCAAAATTTCTTGAGCTAGGAATATAACATCGACCGTGTGCTTGTAGGCTTCGACATCAAAGCTGCCATCATCACGTAGGAATTTTAAGAGGTTGATACTGGCGAGGTTACAGGCGGAGTTATCGAGGTGCATGTACTCAGAGCAAGGATTTGAACCATTGATGCGGCCTGCTTTTGGCGTCGTGTGCCAGTCGTTAATCGTCGTATCAAACTGCATACCAGGGTCGGCTGATTCCCAAGCCGCTTCGGCAATTTCACGGAAGAGTTTGCGTGCCTTGAGGGTGCCGTAGGTTTTCTTGTCTTTGACGCCGACGAGCTTCCAATCTTCATCGTTTTCAACCGCTCGCATAAACTCGTCATTGACACGCACTGAGTTATTGGCATTTTGATATTGGATACTGATAATATCCCGGCCGTTGAGACCCATATCAAACCCGGCTTCCTCTAGCACGCGAGCTTTACGCTCTTCACGCGCTTTGCACCAGATAAATTCTTCGATATCAGGATGATCGATGTTGAGGATGACCATTTTGGCGGCACGGCGCGTCTTGCCGCCGCTCGCGATAGTTCCGGCACTCGAATCAGCACCGCGCATAAAGCTGACGGGGCCGCTAGCGCGTCCACCACTCGTGCTGAGTCGTTCATTACTGCCGCGCAATGTGCTGATATTGAGACCGGCACCCGAGCCGCCCTTAAAGATCAAGCCTTCTTCACGATACCAATTGAGAATACTATTGAGACTATCCTCGACATGGAGGATGAAGCACGCACTGGCTTGCTGACGACGATCAGGGGTGCCAATGTTGAACCAAACGGGACTGTTAAATGCGGCTCGTTGTGTCGCCAATATATATTTGAGTTCAGCATTAAACGTATCCGCTTCGTCCTCAGACGAGAAATACCCGTTGTCATAGCCATGTTTGGTGATCGTATTTGCTACTCGGTCGATCAACTCGCGTAGGCTTTTTTCTCGCTGAGGAGTACCTGGTGTGCCGTAAAAGTATTTTTGCGCCACAATATTGATTGCATTTTGGCTCCAAAATTCTGGAAACTCGACATCTTTTTGCTCAAATACTGTTTTGCCAGTTCCCGGATTAACGATACTTGACTCACGCTTAACCCACGATAGCATATCGTACGGATCGGTATCTTTCTCTGTAAAGTAGCGCTCAATAGCAAGCGCGGACACTGATTGTGCCATAGTAAAACCCCCTTGTCTAAACTGCTCCTTCTTCCCCTCATCGGCACTCTCTACAGGGCTTCGCGCCTGTGGCGTTCGGCTGGGCTCGCCTGCCAGCAAGCCCACAGTCCTCTGAGTGAAAGTATGAGCAATTTAGTCTTGCTTAATATTTTTTAATTTTTTTGTTTGATGAGTCGTCAGTCTACCCTCATAGCCTGACGATTGCACCGACTGCAGATTGTTATGATACGCGAATTGATTTGAGATGCGCGAGCGCTGCCTCAAACTCTTCGACGGTCTTGAACTCACGATAGACGCTGGCGAAACGGACATAGGCCACTTCATTACGCCTGGCTAGCTCATCTAGGACGAGATCACCGATTTGTTTTGAGTTGACTTCGTTGACGCCGAGATTATATAGCGAATCTTCGACACGTCCGACGAGCTCTTCGATCTCCAAATCTGAGTTCAAAAACTTGCCGACCGAACGATGAATCGCCGCAAATAGCTTTTGGCGCTCAAATAGTTCCCGTGTGCCGTCTTTTTTGACTAC
>CAZHUZ010000027.1:0-9346 GCA_964535835.1 uncultured Candidatus Saccharibacteria bacterium
GTCATCACCGTCAACGAAAGCGAAAAAGACAACTACAAACCAGTTGGTGATGAAGGATGTAAACCCAAAGTCCTCGGCACGACAACCACTCCTACAACCGTCGCAAGCACTGGTCCGACCGAGATACTTGCAGGTACCGCAGGACTTGGGTCACTCACAGCGGCCGGCTATTATTTCCAAGCATCTCGTCGCCGTATCATTGCATCACTACTCAAAAAATAGTGTCCTGAGGAATAATAAATACTCTCCATTACCAAATGTGGAGAGTATTTTATTTAGATGCGCTATACGGCAATTTAAAACCAAACGTACTGCCAACGTTTTCTTTGCTCTCAAATATGATCGAACCACCGTGAGCAACAATCACCTTCTTGGCCATATACAGTCCAATACCTGTGCCATCGGGTCGAGCCTTACGCGCATTGTCTGCGCGATAAAACTTTGTAAATAAATGTGGTCGTTGGCTTGCTGGCACACCAATACCATTATCGATAACTTTAAATACTATTTCGTTATCGTAGTGTAGCAACGAGATATCAATCCTTGCCCCATCTGATCGAGCGTAGTATATCGCATTGTCGATAAAATTCATCATAACTTGCCGTATCTTTGTCTCATCGACCGATACCACTGGAAAATCATTTGGCTCTTCATAATGAAGCTCTATATTACGCGATTTGGCTGATTCTTTAAGCTGGGAAATTTCTTCGCTAATGATCATCGGTAAAGAAATGTCAGTTCTCTCTAATTCAAAACGACCTGTTTGCAATCGCGATAGATTGAGAAAGTCCCCAATAAGGTACACCATGCGCTGCGATGAAGCGTAGGCTTCCTCTAATGCTTTGCGTTGCTCAGGCTTGATATCACCCAAATCACCCTCCAGAAGCATACTGACGTACCCCTTGATACTTGTCAGCGGCGTTCGTAGCTGATGCGATGCCATGCTAATAAACTCGTCCTTGCTGGCATCGATAGCACGTAGGCGTTTATTACTCAAGCGGAGCTCAATAGTTGCCTCTTTTACACGGTCTTCGAGACCATGATTTAAATCCTTAATCTCTTGAAAACGTAGGCTGTTCTGTACGGCAAGTGAGAGCTCATCCGCATAAACATGTAGTAGTTCAATATCTTTCGTAGAGTACAATGATCCACTTTTTTTGTCGCCAAATATTATATATCCGATTACACCTATCGATGCTTCTAGCTTAACGACAACTGCCACTTCATATTTCCGAGCTTTTTCTTGTAGAATTGTATGTCCTATCGAGCCATCCAGAATGCTAACTTGGCTAAGACTGTGTGGTAAAACCGTAACGAAGTCGATAACTTGATGATGAGCACTCTGATGCTTAGTTGTCTTAACCTTTACGACAGATCCCTGCTTATCAACAAGTAGCATCGTAACAAATGAGGGGCGCAAGTATTTATCAGTTAAATCCGTCGCATGGCTCATCAATTGATCAAGGTCAATGTACCTCGATACAATATCCCCCAATTGATCAAGCACATCAGCTGGCTGATAATCATTACGAAAAAATATGCGATCAGTAATTTTATTAAAGAAATTTCTTAAAACTGGATAGCTAAATGCGAAGAAAACAGCAATCGCAGCATTTGTCAGCAAGAAACTAGTTGTTAACGTATAATCCTTTATTATAAAACTTGATACCGCAAACAATACCCCAGCATAAAGTGACCCAAGTATCAATATTATTAATGCATATGTAAAAGTCCTTGCTGCAACAATCTTAATGTCAAACATTCTATGTCGTATAATGCTATAGCCAGTTAGACTGAGGAAGAAGATACTTGCGACAGGTCCTATCCAGACATAATTGTAGTTCTGATAATACGGAAGGATGAGATTACCTATAAACCCCGGAATACTTGTGAGGAGAATCCCTATAGCATATAGCCCTGATTGTGCTTTTAGAACGCCTCTATATCGACGATATTTATTGAGTGCAATTGCCATGCCAGCAAAGAAAAAAAAGGTAAAATATGCACTGTATGCTAGATACGTTACTTTATCAATAACTACATATATTCCTTTGTCCAGAATTACGGAACTAAAAATGAATCCTGGATAGAATAGAACTAAAATTGCAACAGATACGCCACCGAGAAGAATCAGCGATGTCGTCACTCTGTTGACTCTTCTATTCTCTGGGTATATTAACGCAAAATACATTAAAAGAGCGGCAAAAAGACCTGCTGCGATATAGTATGCTCGCGCAGCCGCTGCTGCTTCATCACTAGAGCTTGTTGTTAAAAACCAGGCTATTGATGCGTCCCAAATCGCAAAACAGAGAGCAATACCGGCAAACACAACGTTGGATAGCTTCCTGCTACTCGCCAGTACAAAGCCCATCAGTACTAGACTCACTACTGTACCCAACAAGAGTATGGCTGCCATCATATTAATTCATTTTACCCTTTATGCTCAGGTACGACAAAACATTTATGCTTAACTAATTAGTCATAAAGCAACGTGATGAAAAATATAAAGAATACACTCCATCCCGCGTAACGCGAACTTGTGATGCCGATCGAGGAATACCGCCTCTATGATGAAGTTTTAAGCACTCATCAATTGTTCGCTTCTGTACATGAGGTACCCATCCCATAAGGCCACCGACAAACTCACTCTGCGGCCTATTCTTATTCATATTACCTGTTGTAATTAACCCTCTTGGTGATAAGTTCTTCCATGCTTCTTTAGTTAATAACGTGTAGATCCTATCAGGAAGATACTCTCTTAACCCTGAATCTTCGTAGATATCGATTGTTCTTCCTTTTAACAGCCTTGACATATCAACCGGCCGACCTAATCTATTGAATAGTTTTTGACAATGCATCTCAATTTGGCCGCCCAATCCCATTTTTTCGGCTAAGAGTGCTGCGGCTGCAAGTGCAACAGGGTCTTGATCTAGCAAGATTACACGACAGCGCACTCCTTTAGTATCATGGAGTTTTCTCATCGTTTCCAATATCGGCCATGCAGTCCCGCATCCAAAACTCATAATCAATAATTCATTCCCATCTGCAGCTAGCCCATGCTCGATAGTGTGGCTTCGAATAACCTCTGATACTTCAGCGGCTCGACTTCGAATACCAAGAGAGTCGGTACAATATTGAACGATATTTTTAAAGCCTTCTGTTGACGGCGCTTTAACAAATTGTTCAAGCTTATCTATCTTATGTTCTGCGTAGCTTTTAGCTTCTTTTTGTGCTCGTCCAGTAAAATCAATTTCGGTCTTTATAATCGCGTCCTTAAGCGCTAGCCCAGACAGGGTACTGCATCTCTCATCGAATACAAAACTGATGATTTTTTCATCAAGTGGTCCGCTCATTGTAGGGTAGATACCTGTCGACTCTGGCGTAATTAATTCATGCGCAGCGGTTATCGTTAAGAGTGCCATTGCACTACCGCGTTGTTTATGCCAAGGCATAGCATGTATATCATCGTAAAGTAACCTGCCACGATGTGGCTCAAGATCCTTATCTATTGACTTCAAATGAAGATACTTTCTCGATGGGTTAGTCAGAAATAGTATTTTCTTCGCAATCGACACCTTGTACTTAGAATCGACTTCATCCTGATAGTTACTAAACTCTCTTCCTGAATTATGCAATTGATCATACATGCGCATGACTCTATCAAAATCGTCATAAGCTACGTCATCACTATAACCAATGCTCACGTTTGCACCGCGGCTCTTTACTGATTCAATTTCACGCAATAACGTCTTTGGCATAATGCTATACGAGCTAATGCCTATACCAGCATGTGAGTTTGAGTATGAATTCATTTTTATTATTTATTAAAGCTAGGATTGTTACTAATTAGAGTTTACCAATTGATCATAAACCCTGCAAGTACTATGCAAAAAATTAAACATTGTATGTATAATGACAATGCTATGGCTTCATTGACACAAAAACGTACAATTCGTAATTACCCTCTGCATACAGTAGCTTTGCGCATCACTCAGCTATTTGCGCCCATGCTGGCACGATTTATTTTGACTACATATGGGAAAACTGAGCTAGTAAATAAACCGGTACTGTCGAGTGAAAAACAGTATATTTTTGTATCAAATCATCCGAGCTACTATGATGCACCAGGTGCATTCTCGGTATTTACACCAAGAGAACTGACAGCCATCACGCCACTACGGTTCATGACGAGCGGCGCAATATATTATGGTCCTCTTAGGCCGTTTCTCGCCGCTTGTGGATGCTACCCAACTAGAAAGCTCCGTAGCCCTTCTTACAATGCAATAAATACAACTCTCGCCTATCTGGCGACCGGACAGAATATTTACATATGCCCCGAGGGGAGACGAGTAAAGTCCATTGACGATTCAAATCCGAAAGATGGCATTATTCGTATCCTCGCAGCACATACTCATCCAGTAGCTATTATTCTTATACATATCTCATGGAAGAGGCGAGGATTACGTCCCGTAATGAGAGTTGCATTTCAAGAAAGCGTAGAACGATCATCTGTTACCAAGATGATGTCCGAGCTGTATTCTTTATAGACTATTACAATATACGCAATCACATCGTATAATCATAACCATGACAACCATCGTAATTATCGAAGATGACCAAGTAATATCACAAATGTACCGCATGAAATTTGAATCCGATGGGTTTGAGGTACATGTGGCGCATAATGGCTCGGACGGGATAGAGCTTGTTAAAAAAATTCGCCCCAACCTCATCCTACTTGATATGCAGATGCCTGGCATGAATGGCGACGAAGCATTAGGCCAGATTCGCAAACATGAATGGGGCAAAATGATCCCTGTGATTGTACTGACAAATCTGGGCGAGGAAGAAGCACCGAAGCATCTTCGTTCACTCGGTATTGAGAGCTATATCGTCAAAGCCGATCTAACGCCTCGACAAGTAGTCGACCGAGTCAAAGCCACTCTCAAGCTTTCGTAACAGTCATCCTTGCAGCACGTATGACATTATCAAAGAGTGCTGCAATCGTCAGTGGACCGACGCCACCGCGTCGTGGTGTCAAGGAAATATCTTGGCGTTCATACACATCATCGGCAATATCGCCAACCAATACTCCGTTCTCACTTGCTACACCGGCATCGATAACGACAGTATCTGGTCTCACCATCTCACTCGTGATAAGACTTGGCACGCCCGTAGCTGACACTATCAACGTTGCTTCGTGACATGCAGTCATGAGGTTTTTAGTCGATATATCAGCTGTTGTTACCTCATACCCACTAGAGCGCCACATTTTAGTCAGGGGCGAACCAACCAAGCGGCCTTGACCGATTATCAGAATATTTTGCTGACTCAAATCAATATTGTAACCAGCACATAGCCAATTGATCGCCAATGCTGTTGCAGGATCAAATAACGGAGCTCGCCCTAGCCCATCAACGTCTTTGTGAGGGGCGATAGCATTTACTGTCTGTGTTGTCTGCTCGGTATCAGCGAGTGGTAACTGGACGATAATCCCATGTACGCTTAAATCATTATTAAGTCGCTCAATCAAAGGTATTGCCTCATCTTGAGAGATGTTGTGATGATCTACATCAATCAAAATATCCTCACCATAGCTGCGTTTTAGACGCACATATGTATCGATAACTGAGTTATCTATCGTCTGAACAATAGCGAGTCGAGGCAATACCTTGTCCGCTTGACGAAGCGCTCTCACTTGTTTTGCCTGACGCTCTTTTATATAGCCGACGAGCTCGGCACCTGATAAAACTTTCATTGAACCTATTTTAACAGATATAATAAACCTATGTTAATCGACCCATATACCTGGCATACGGCAACAATCGTTGAAATCATACGAGAGTCGGACAATGCAGTGAGTATACGCGTCGATACAAAAGATGACTATACCATCCTCGCTGGCCAACACGCAGTAGTACGGACTCAACTCACACACGATATTAGATTGATGCGACAGTATTCATTTTCATCAGCTCCTCGTAGCCACGAGATATGGTTTACTATCGTCAAGACAGATGGCGGGAGTGTTTCATCGTGGTATGTCGATCATGCACAAGTCGGTGACACTATCGATATATCGCAACCGTTTACCGGACCATTACAAACAGACATAGCTATAACAAATACGCGTATCCACTTGATTGGCGGCGGGAGTGGTATTGCTCCTCTCATGAGTATAGTACGAGAACGCCGGCAACGCGGTATAAGTGCCACAACCGTAATATATTCTACGCGATCAAATGAGCGATGCTTCGTCGATGAGCTCATACCGCATGATGATGAAGCTATCCATATCCGTGACACCCATACCACCCACCGCATCACTGCTACAGAAATCGAGACGTGGTGCCGTGATGGCAACCATATTTTTATATGTGGCTCCAGGCAATTCGTCGATGACATGCGAAAAACTATAGCGGATCTTTTACCATCGGCAATGATTTACAGTGAAGCGTTTAGTTTGGTATAGCATCGGATTGACTGAAACTACATATCACAGTATGATTATGCTTATAATTCCTTTAAAGGAGAATTACATGAAAAGAAATACAAAAAGAATGTTTGCCGCTGTCTTATTAGCAGTGGTATTCGCGACGCCAACATTTGCGATTGGCAGGTCACAAGAGGCGTCAAATAAACCATCACGAGATGTTGCTATGCTTAGAGCAGAAGATGCCAGAGAAGCCGTCGAGGCAAAGAAGCAGGAACTAAAAACCAAAAAGGCTGAAAAGCTCGACGATATAAAGTTAAAGGTATGCGAAAAGCGTCTGGCTGGTATCAAAAAGATCATGACCAGCATCCAAGAGCGTGCCACTCGCCAGATCGATGTCTTTAACAAGATTTCCGAACGAACGCAAAAATTTTATGTCGACAAAGCATACACTGTTGCTGGATATGATGATCTCGTCAAAACCGTCAATGACAAAAAGGAAGCAACCGAAGCCGTCGCCCAAAACGTCGCAGCATTTGGAGCTGACTTCACTTGCTCAAGTGACAACGCCGGATCATTCAAGGCCGATGTCAAGGCTCAACTCCAAGCGCAAAATGATGCACTCAAGGATTATAAAACTGCCGTCAAAAACCTCATTGTGGCAGTCAAGTCTGCTAATAGCAATGACAAGCAGGAGGCGCAGCAATGAGAAAAAATAATCTCTCTAACCATTCAAAACAATCAGTATTATCCTCTGGATTTACTCTTGTTGAAGTGTTGCTAGTAGTAGTTGTCGTTGTACTCGTCGGTCTTGTAGGTTACAACCTATACAACCTCCAAGCAACCCAAGACCAAGCAACTACACCAAACCAAACAGCAAAAACAGCCATTTCAGCACCGGCCATAAACTCGCGAAGCGATCTCAACAAAGCCGCAACAACACTTGATTCGACTCCTGAAGCTATGAGTGAAGCAGAATTGTCACAATTGGAGAACCTAGCAAGTTTCTAAGTAAATTTATCTTGCCCACAAAAAAATAGCGCTACAACTGCGCTATTTTTTTGTGATTGTCCTTATTTGGTAAAGAATTTTCGAAATTGAAATAGTAACCATCCGCCAATAACAAAGCCTATCGCAAGGCCAATTATACTTGATACCAATCCGTAACTTGCATTCATAACAACACTCACCACACTAAGGGCTATTGTGATCAAAAAGTTATAAAACAACAAATTCCAGCCGTCCTTTTGATGCATCTTCAATTTTGCCTGTGCCATAAATAGCAAAACTGCCGATACCAATGCAGAGATGATTGATACATATACTGTACTACCGAGTGCCTGGCGATAGACTTGCCCCATACCGTAGTTGTCAAGAAACTGATTTGTGAGCGCCACACTTTGCCATGCACTCCACGCCCCCAAGAGCGACAAGACTACACCAACAATTGCCAGCCACCACGAGTTATCAGCTAGCCATTTCTTTGCCCCTTCGGGCAATTGTACTGGTGACTTTTTATTTAATGTTTCATCGATCCATCGCTCCAGCCCTGCAGGCTGAGTATTGTATGGTGGGTTGCCCCCGCCCTGATGTTCGCGTACGTGCTCGTCCATAACCGTCACTCCCTTAATGTTATTCAAATAGTACGCTCTTTGTAACATAAAGTAAATTAAGACTTCAATAGGTCTTATGTCGATTATATTCATAACTACTTTTTTACGTTAGTAGGATTGCAAAAACAGAGGTAATCAGCTAAAATATCAACTTGTCGTAGTAATATTGCGACTACCCAAACCAAAATTAGTACCTGCTATATTTTGTTTTGAGAGGAGCAGCCGACCATAAAATGAAATATTGAAGATTTATCTTCAATATGAATTAAGAGGTCGAGCTGTGACGAGGGCCAGTAGCTCAGCTGCCCTGTCCGAGGCGCCCGTCGCCGAGTAATGATAATAAGCACCTGGTGCTCTAACCATACTCCGACGTATCATCTCGCTAAAATCTGCGTTTGCACCTACAATTTTATACATGGGCCAGTAGCTCAGCTGGTTAGAGCACCTGCCTCTTAAGCAGGGTGTCCGGGGTTCAAGTCCCCGCTGGCCCTCCATATAAAATTCCGGTCTTAGTGACCGGTATTTTATATGGAATGTTATCGAGATTTAATCTCGGACACGCCGAAGGGTGTTCGGGTGAAAAATGCCAGTGGCATTTTGCAAGGGAGTCAACTCTTGCAAACTGGTTTGCAAAGATGTTGCGACGGGCTCGCCAAAGGTGAGTCAAGTCCCCGCTGGCCCTCCACGAAAAAAGGCCTATCTTATAGACAGGTCTTTTTTCGTGGCTGTGATTATCGAGGGACTTGAACGGGATTGCCGGTGGCAATCCCCGGCACCCTTGTTGTCTATACAAATGTCTTTGTATCGACAATCGGAGCAAAGCGACGAGGCAAGTCCCCGCTGGCCCTCCATATAAAATATCCTGTCTAGTAGACAGGATCTTTTATTGATGATAGTTCGTCAAAGCAATTTAAGACTACTGACCACTTGAAGGTGTTTGGACATTAACTTGAGGCGTTGGGACATTCACGTTGGTCGTATTTGTCTGAGGCGCACCAAAGTACTGATAGGCCAAATAAGCCAAGATTGCTATTACTACAATTGCGACAATCGCGACAATCGGTCCACTGCTACTCTTCTCTACAACTACTGGTTGGTCTGCCATGATTCATAATCTCCTAATAATATTTAATTGTGATATTGATAACATAATAGATAATTAATTGATAAAGATTTGTAACCCAGCACGCAAAAATCAATATTTATCTCATATATCATGTTGTTGTATCTGTTATAATATGAATCATGCACCCGTAGCTCAGCGGATTAGAGTGAGGGCTGCCAGTGGCAGTCCGCAAGG
>CAZHUZ010000028.1:0-9335 GCA_964535835.1 uncultured Candidatus Saccharibacteria bacterium
CCAGCTCCTCACGCGAGTCGAGCGCCATGGAAGGGGCGCTCTTAATTATTTGAGTAGTTCTATCATATTAGCGGTGATAATTTTTCTGATTTCTTGACTACTCGGGCGAGATAATGAGTTAAATGAATGTGAGGCGCCTTGAACTGTGATAAATTCCGCGGCGATACCGTCGCTTAGTAATTTATTATAAAATGCCTTTGATTGGCTGATGGGTACGGTGCGATCTTTGGCGCCGTGATATAAGAAATATTGAGCAGTTTTTTTGCCGGATCGGTATAGTGGGCTGGCTATGGATTGATCGCGAGCATGATTTGTATAGGTGATAGCGTCACTATCTTTGCGGGGTTGACGATTTATCTGGGTGGATAAGTCATACGGTCCGTAAAAGCCAACGAATGCAACGAGATGAATATTGATATCTGGATCGGCCATGGCATTTGCTGCCAATTGTGCCCCTGCACTATCACCAAACAATGCCCATTTATCACCGAGTTGGTAGTGAGAAGCATGTTCATGGAGATATGACAAAGCACAGGCAACATCTTTGTCTTGCGTGGGATATGTATATTGTGGCGCGAGGCGGTAATTGATCGAGGCAACGGCTATGCCACTATGCAGCAATGATTCACCATAAAACGATACCTCTCGATTTGCTTTATCACCAGTTCGCCAGCCTCCGCCGTGAATAAATACGACCAAAGGAACTCGTTCTGCAGCCGTACGATCAGGCAAAAATAGATCAAGAGTTTGGTGTGTTGTACCCGGTTGACAGTAGATGAGATTCGAAAATACCTCACCTTCTCTTTTCAGGACACGATCAGATATGACTACTTTGAATATCGAATGATAAGCATCCTGGACGATAATTCGAAAGGCATTGACGGTAAAATATAGGATAATTGTAATACCTAGGATCGATAAAATGATTGATGCGATGATAGCTTCTTTTTTATGTTTATACATTTATTACCATAATACTATATCTGTTATGATAGATACAAAGCTAAAGGAGTAGACAGTGGCACAAACATCATCAACCGACAAAAGACAAGATAGTGAAATTTTGGCGCGCCGCGCCGCACAAGTACAAGGCGGTGCCGCACGGGCGGCGGTACTAGGTATCAACGACGGTCTTGTTAGCACAGTATGTTTGATACTTGGTGTTGCTGCGGCAGCTCAGGGTGCACAGCATCCGGTGCTTGTCGCTGGGTTCGCTGGGTTGATAGCCGGAGCCTTTAGCATGGCAGCTGGTGAATGGATCTCCGTGCAGTCACAAGTCGAGTTATTTCAGGGAATCCTCAGTGATCTCAAAAATCTTGTCAAACGCGATTTGCCATTACTACGCGAAAATCTTGAAGCCAAGCTAGTCGAGACAGGTATGGATAGCAAAGCTGCCCAGGCTGCCGCGCATGGCATCGCCAAAAAAAGTGATCATTTTGAAGTGCTCTACGCAACACAAGTTTTAGGGGTAAATCCTGACGAGCTAGGGTCGCCATGGGTTGCGGCCGGATCATCCTTCGTACTCTTCACCCTTGGTTCATTGGTCGCTCTGGCCCCATGGTTTTTTATCGGCGGATCAACAGCTGCGCTGAGTTCAGTTATATTGACTGGGGCTGTCAGCTTGGGTGTCGGGGCATATATTGCACGTAGTAGTGGCAAAAACTTATGGTATGGGGCAATTCGTCAGTTTTTGATCGTATTGGCTGCCTCAATCGTCACCTATGGCATCGGTGGTTTATTTGGCGTTGCCCTTAGCTAGGCGATATCGCGTCGACGATACAGCAACCATCCCGCCAGAGGTACGATAACGAGCAATAAACACATCACGATAAAATGTTTGATATTGAGACCTGACGTCAATAACTTGCCGGCATCATAATAGTGTAACAAAGAAATTTTCTGAGCCATTTCTAGCCAGTCTACTGTGCGTCCTGCTTCGAGTATAACGCTGCTGATGATAATACCGATTCCTGTGCCCATCACGAGCATACGAGATCCTGTGCCCATACCGATGCCATAGATTATGGCAAACATTGTTAGGGCAAAAATAAATGACAGTAATGCTAACTTTAGGACTAATATTGTATCGATTGATTCGCCGATCAGTGGTACTCCGACAATAGTGACAATTACCGTTGACAATATCGCAAGCAAAAATATTATGCCAGAAGCAGCAAATGTCTGCAAAAATAAGGATGTGCGTGACGTATGTGTGCTGAGAATAGTTCTCATATCGCCTCGCTCTTCGGAGCCGACACTGATGTTTTGGGCGAGTACGAGCGCCATAATCATCAAAAAGAGCGGGATTCGGATGTCGTATAACTGTGAAGACAAATAGGTATCAAGACGGCTAAACATACCAATGTCGCCGACGAGGCCTTGTAGCTGCGGAGGCATTGTTGACGCGATAGATTTCATGCCTTCGTGCAGCGATGGATACATTGCTATCATGAGGACAGCCATCATGCTCAGTGCGAGCGCCCATCCCAGGCAAAACCATCGTTTATCATACAGCGTACGAGTGAAAATACTTCCCATCATCGTTCATCCTCCTTGTACATATCATGAAAAATACTCTCGAGGTCACGATCATTGATGCGTACGTCACGTAACTTATGTGATGCTAGCCAAACAGTTATGGAATTGATAGGTCCTTGGTACATAAATGTCACGGTAGATCCGCGTTGCTTTGGGTTGATGAGACCTGCCGGATGCGTTTTGAGTAGCCCTACAAGAGTTTTGCGATCTGCCGTGATGGCAATTTCTTTGCCAGCTTGGGCTTCGATATCAGTAACGCTACTGTCTAATATAATTTTGCCGTGTTTCATAAACAACACGCGGCTGCATATACTAGTCACCTCGGTGAGAATGTGCGAGGACATAAATATCGTCGCTCCTTCGCGAGCTTCGGCTTTGATAAGTTTCAAAAATATTTCTTGCATCAGAGGGTCGAGGCCACTTGTTGGTTCGTCGAGTATTAGTAGCTTTGGGCGATGTTGCAAAGCCGCAATTAAAGCTATTTTTTGCTTGTTGCCACGTGACAACATTTTAATTTTTTTGTCGAGCACAGGTTCAAGCGCGGTGATAAGCTCTTTTTGGCGAGCAGAATTCGCTCTAGTGAGTGCTGCCATATGCGATAAGTATTGTTTCCCGGTGAGATTGGTAAGCAGACTCATATCACCTGCAACGTAGCCCATCTGGATATGATGTACATGGCTGTTTGCAGGAGTAACTGTATCGCCAAATAGCGTGACTGTTCCACTCGTTACTCCTATAAAGCCGAGTAAGGTTGAGATAGTCGTTGTCTTGCCTGCACCATTTGGGCCGACAAATCCTACGATTTCACCTGGTTTTACTGAAAAACTGATAGTGTCGACTGCTGTGAGTGAGCCGAATTTTTTTGTCAATGAATCGACAAATATGATCGAGTTTCGTGGTGACATATTGCTTTTTAGTATACGCCCAACACTACTGTGTCTGCAACGAGCTTATCGCTTTTTGTTAAAAATTACGTCGTATATTACTAAAGCTGTAATCCCAGTTAGCATCAGTCTTTTTGTGAGGGTTAAAGATATTTTGTGGATCAAATAATTGTTTGACTTGTTTCATATGGCCGAATACTTCACTGCCATACATACGCTCAAGCCAAGGACCACGAATCATACCGTCATTGTGCTCGCCGCTGAGACTACCGCCCATTTTGAGAACGAGTTCGTTGACTTCGGTCATAGCAGGTTTGAATTTTGCTCGCTCACTCTCTAGCTCGATATTCATCAGTGGGATGATATGGAAATTGCCATCGCCCATATGCCCCGCGATCGTAGCGAGTAGCTTATATTTTTTTATTATACGTCGTAATTGTGGCCACGCCTCGGGCAGACGAGGTGGTGGTATGACGAGATCATCAATAAATGGTGCGGTGTGCTTGTCTTTGACTTTTTGACGCAGGAGATTAAAGCTCTCACGGCGCATCAACCAAAATTTGTTGGCTTTTGCCTCCGTATCATCACGCTCCATGTAGAGCATCTTGTACTGCTTTAAATCTTGCTCCATTGCGATGATATGCTGTTCAACCTCTTCGACAGTATTACCAGTAAATTCGATCATCAGAACAAGTTTTGGTATACCTCGAGTTAGTGCCAATGCATCTGGTATGAGCTGCAAGGCAGTCTGCAACCACAATCTAAAACCAAGTTTTTTGATGAAACTAAAGAAAAACTTAAAACTAAGCCACAAGGTATTATCGTCGAAGCTTTCAAATGTTGCGGGATTGTGTTTGAGCACAGTATTGATAACATCACCTAAGCTCTCAGTATCTTTCATAAAGCAAACGAGTACCCCAGAATGCTTCGGCCGCTCAACAAGACGAACACTAATATTGGTAACAATTCCTAGTGTGCCCTGTGAGCCAATGATAAGCTTGCCGAGATCAAATATACCCAACTCGCGATCCCAAACGTCCCATAAGTGGTAACCTGTCGAATCTTTTGTGACCTTTGGTTTGGCAGCTTTGATAGCGTCATAATGCTGCTCGCATAGCTCAAAAATATTTTTATAGAGTTTACCCTCAAAATCAGCTTTGCTCATCTTGCGCACGAGTTCGTCTTTGTGAAGTGGCTTGACAGTATACTCGTTGCCATCACTCAGTATTACCTGTAGTTCAGTTACGTAGTCGGCGGTTTTGCCATATCGCAAGCTTTTTTCACCACCGGAATTGTTGGCTACCATACCACCTACGGTACACAGATCGCGACTGGCGGGATAACTTGGCAACATTGCTTCGAGTTCTTTGGTTTTAGCATCGAAGTCTCGGTAATACACGCCTGGTTGCAACGTAGCACTGGTCGATGTCACGGTTGACACGCTATTCATGTATGGTTTGACATCGACAATGATAGACGTGTTTATGGCTCCCCCCGACATATCTGTCCCAGCTGAACGTACAGTGAGTGATAGGTCTGGTAGTTTTTTTTTGTTTTCTACGACATATTTTACCAGTGCTTGTATATCAGCGCTGTCTTTTGGGACTGCCACAATTTCAGGTTTGAGCTCAAATAAACTTGCATCATGTGATGCAGTATCGAGAGCGATTTCATCGGTGATAAATTCACCTTTAAAAACATTTTTTAATTTCGCCTCTATATCCATATATCTATGATGCACTAGACAAAAGCGTTTTACAATACGATAATGAAAACATGACTAAAAAGAAAACACAATCAGGTTTCGAGCCTACGCGCGTTGCGCTAGCTGTTGCTTCTTTTGCTGCGGTATCACTGCTATGCCTGGCAGCTGTCGCGACAGCAAATAATTAATCAAATCACTCATTTTGCCGCTGATTACTTGAAACATTCGGATGGTGTTAATGTTTTGAGATAATTTCTCGTAGGCTTAACCGTCGAGAATACTCGAGCGCACCATACTGGAAGACACTTACCGCAATACGAATAACAACGATCGTCGACAAAGTCAGTATCACGATTGCAATGATCGCTTCATGAACAGTGAGATTACCGATAGCATTGCGCAACAGCAACGGTATGGGCGCAGTGAGTGGGAAATATGACAAAAACTGTACGATTGGACTTTGTGGGGCAGACACAAACAAAGTGACAGCATAGAGTGGTCCAAATAACAGCATCATGACAACGCCGAGAAATCCGCTCGCCTCCTTGGCGGTAGGTGATGCTGCCCCTACTGTCACTAGTAATCCAGTAAAGAGCATAAAACAGACTGCAAATAGAATAAGACCGATGAGTATTCGTGTCGGATCAAGTGGCAAGTTCGTCAAATCAAGCGATGGTAGTGATAGTTTATCTTTGAACAGCAAATAGCCAGTAATGATAGGAATTAGTATTACTACTGCTTGGATGATAGCAAGTGCGATAAGGGAGATGATCTTGCCAACGATAAGGGTGCGTGCTTCGATCGTAGTGAGGATCATTTCAATAACGCGGTTTTCCTTCTCCTCGATAGTGCTATTGAGCATCTGACTGCCAAACATAGCGATCAATGCATAAAATAGTACGAGGAAGATACCTGGTGCGATCAGCTGCTTAAATCCGTCATACTGGACGCCATCTTTATACATAACAGCATCATAATTAATATGATCTTGCAGGATTGCCCTGACGTCACTGCCAACTGT
The DNA here is from genome assembly GCA_964535835.1 of uncultured Candidatus Saccharibacteria bacterium. Taxonomy (GTDB): domain Bacteria; phylum Patescibacteriota; class Saccharimonadia; order Saccharimonadales; family Saccharimonadaceae; genus JAPUDQ01. Next base: position 6,149 of record CAZHUZ010000028.1, read on the forward strand.
TTGACTGACTGATTCTGTGAGCAGCATGGTTGCAACACCTTGATAGCGGCCATTGTCAAATAGTCCGACATCCTTACCATAGACCTCTACTTTGTTCTTTTCAATCGCCGCTGGATAGTAGAAGAATGCATCTGTCTTTCCTTGCTTGACGCTATCGATTGCAGCCTGTTTGTCGGAAGTAGTCGTAGCTCCAACAGCGGCAATCATAGCCGGTGATACTTTGCCGGAATCGTCCTTAATAACAATTGAGAATTTTTGTTTCTCGGTATTTTTTGCGGCTTCATCAGTTGCTTTGTTTGAGAAGAATACGACGGCAAATATACCGGAAATAATAACTGGAAATGATAATGCCATTATCCAGAAACTTTTCTTCTTTATGGTTCGGAGAATCTCAAAAGATATAACGGTACTAAGATTATGCATTGTCATTCTCCCCGCCATAGATAGTTATAAATATGTCATCAAGTGATTTATCGCCATGTTGTTTGCGTACTTCCTTGACTGTGCCATAGGCAGCTGCTTTACCATCCTTTAGGAGGATAATTCGATCACATAGTCGTTCGACTTCTTCCATCTGGTGGGTAACAAGAATAACCGTTGCGCCTTTTGCCTGATGATCTTCAATAATACTCATGAGTAGCCGACGGTTGACCGGGTCAAAACCTTTGGTCGGTTCATCAAGAATAAGAAGGTCAGGGTCGCCGAGAATTGTAATACCTAGCTGAACCTTTTGCTGCTGACCCCCGGATAATTTATCTAAACGAGTCTTCGCTTTGTCTTCCAGTTGTACGCGGCGTAAATATGCCATGGAGTCGTCGTGCGATTGCTCACGCGATAATCCTTTTAGGCGACCAAAATATACCATAACATCGATAACAGATTCTTTTTTGTAGAGTCCGCGCTCTTCTGGTAGGTAGCCTAGTTTAATACCGCTATCGACGCGATATGGTTTACCGTCTATTGTTAGTTTACCAGCTGTAGGACGATAAATCCCAAGTAGTGAGCGTATTGTAGTTGTTTTACCGGAGCCGTTTGAGCCTAGTAGCCCAAATGTCTCACCGCGTCGAACGTCAAACGACAAGTTATCAACAACGGTTGTGTCACCAAACTTCATTGTGAAGTTTTCGATTGAGACGACAGAATCATTTTTCTTCTTCATATCTTTCTATAATACAGCTGATTGACGAATGAATCTACCGTTGCATATTTTGCACGGGAGCAGCATACTAATGCATATGAAAGTCAGTGTTGATGTTGACCGAAAGACATTTGTGAATTTAGCAATTGTTACGCTTGTATTTGTGATCGGTGTTTTTTTGGTAGTCAAAGCCCGTGAGCCGCTGACGATAATTGGTGTCGCAATCTTTTTGGCGCTTGCCCTTAATCCGCCGGTTTCGTACATCGCCAATCGCCTCCCCGGCCGCTCGCGCGTCGCCGCGACTGCACTGTCATATGTGGCGGTGTTGACGCTACTCGGTGGCGCACTATTTTTGATAGTTCCTCCTGTTATTGAGCAATCATCTAAATTTGCCAGTACAGTCCCAACAATTATTGATGAAATCAGCTCTCAACGACATTTTATTGATGATTTTGTACAGAGTTACGGCCTTGAAGAACAATTGACGAATAGCATCGAAAACGCCAAGAATCAAGCATCTGCTGTTGCAAATGATCTGGGCAAGGTAATGGTGAACGGCGCGACGGGATTTTTCAATGGTGCGTTGACAATGATATTCATATTAGTACTGACATTTTTGATGTTGATTGAAGGTCCAGAATGGATGGCAAAGATTTGGGGGCTCTATCATGATCCTGTGCGGCTGGAGCGTCACCGATCTGTCGTGCGCAAAATGTATCGAGTAGTCGTTGGATTTGTAAATGGACAGATGTTCGTCGCAGCAATAGCCTCGACCCTGACACTCATCGTTATCTTGTTGCTTAGCCTCGCGTTTCCACTGCCTGCAAATCTTGCTTTACCGCTTGCTGCCATCGTCTTTTTGACGGGTCTTATCCCAATGATCGGTGCGACGATTGGAGCAACAATTATAACGCTCATACTGTTACTCAATGATGTTACGGCGGCAATCATATTCTTGATATACTTTATTGTCTACCAACAAGTCGAAAATAACTTTATCTCGCCAACCATCCAATCTAAAAAAGTTGAGCTCTCTGCCTTGACGGTATTGATAGCTATCTTGATTGGTGTCTCCCTCTTTGGTTTACTAGGTGGACTTATCTCCATTCCAATCGCTGGATGTATACGCGTGCTTATGATCGACTACCTCGATCACGCCGAAAAAGAACGTGCCGAAAAAGCTGTCAAAAATCCCATAGCAAAACTCACCGAGAAACTAAAAAGTTAAGCTCGATCTTACCTATGCCTTTACGTTCGTGACCAAATAGTGTGGTGTGCCGTATCACGTAGTATGATACCTTCCGCCAGTAATTCATCGCGGATTGTATCTGAAGTTCCCCAATCCTTGTGATCACGAGCATGTCGTCGTTCGATAATGCGCTTTTTTTGATCATCGGAAATATCAGGTGTTGAGATAAACAGTTGTAATCCCAAGGTATCGTCAATCCACTGTATCATTTGCTGTAATGCACTGTGTTGCAAGTTGTGCAACGGCGTCACGTCTATCTCATCCATCACCCGCTCTATTGCGACAAGAGCTTCGGGTGTATTGAGATCATCTTGCAGAGCTTCGAGGGCAGCGTGTGGCGCTGCAAGAATTTTTCCGTTGATACCATGCTGATCGTCCTTGTCATCATCGTCATCAAGCGTATCATGTGTTTGCCACGCAAGTGCCGCAACACTACGCCAGCGCGTCAGCCGTTGTTTGGCGGCAGCGAGGTTATCCCACGTAAAATTAGTCTCAGTACGATAATGGCTCTGCAATATAAACATACGAAAATCCATCGGATTATATCCGCGTTCGGCTATATCAGCAAGTGTGTAACTGTTTCCTAGACTCTTACTGAGTTTGGTACCGTCAGATAATAAATGTGCATTGTGTAGCCAATATCTCGCAAATTGTTTGCCCGTCGCAGCCTCTGATTGGGCGATTTCATTAGTATGGTGTACCGGAATATGATCAATACCTCCTGTATGAATGTCGATGGTCTCGCCGAGATACTTCATCGCCATTGCACTACACTCGATATGCCACCCAGGGATACCTTG
>CAZHUZ010000029.1:0-8748 GCA_964535835.1 uncultured Candidatus Saccharibacteria bacterium
GAAATGTACCATCAAGGTCGCTCAAAAATTGCTTCGCTTCGTCGGCGGTGAAATATACGGTGTACGGGTCGCCGACTGCTTGGACCATGCCACGTTTGGCGCCGTCGATCAGGGCCTGTTTGTCGACAGTACCGTCGTAGTTGCTGGCCAAAACTTTGTAGACGTCTTGGGCAGAGGCAAAATCCAGCGTGTCAGCCGTCGTTTTTTGGCCGAGCAGCGTTGCCTTGAGGTAGTCAGCCCGCGTACCGGCGATAAATGCCACCACAACTGCCAGCACCAACACGCCGAGGTGCGTGAGCGTGATAGACGGCTTGCGACGACGTGGCGCATCAGCTAATGTTTCCACACAGTTCTCCTTAATCGTTATGGCAATTATAGCAAAAACTTCCGGATATTTCACCTGGAAGTTTCAATATACTTGGTCTAGTCACTCATGTGAGCGTAGATCAAGCGTACGCCGTTGTTCATCTCGACAATCGCCACGTTGCCATAAGCCCAAGTACCCAGCAGCGACTCAGAACTGCCCCGCCACATCATACCCGACGACACAGCATAAATCGGCGTACCGGTCGGCGCAGCGTAGTCAACACCTGGGTGGTGGCCACTAATATACATCGGGTCAGCGTTCCAAAACGACTGACTCACCCAGCCCGGCGGCATATCGACAGGGGCGGTCTGGACGTACGACATGGGGTTGACGATGCTCCCGCCGCTGCGTGCCTCGAGATGTAAGTGCGGCCCGGTCGACATACCAGTACTGCCGACATGTCCGACGACGGCGCCAGCGCTGACATAGCCCGACGGCGCCACGTCCTTGTAGGCCGCACGGGCCAACGAAGCAGCCAGTGCCGCTTCGGCAGCGGCCCGCTGTTCGCGGAGTGAGCCGACCATGTTGCCGTAGGCGGCTTCACTGCCGCGTGTTTCGGCCAAGACCTGCGCCTGCTCGGCTTCTTTGGCGGCGATTTGTTCGCGCTGACCGACTTGTTGGGCGATCACGGCTTCGACATCTTTTTGCTGCCGGGCCAGCTCGGTTTTGAGCTTTTTGACCTGGTCCATGGCGTCTTTCATCTGGTCGCGGACTGTGTTGCGGACCTCTTGTTCGGAGACGTATTGACCGATATTTTTTGACCCGGCTAGCACGACGATAGCGGGTTTGTCACCTTCGGCGTAAATCTGCGCAACGGTTTTGTTGAGCGTGTGTTTTTGGCGTTCGAGTTTTTGCTCGTTGGCGGTAATGATCAGCTGAAGCTGCTGTTTGTGCTGCTCATTTTTGTCGATTTCAGCCTGCAACTGGTTTTTCTCGGCTGTGATGAGACTGAGTTTGTTTTGCAGGGTGTCACCCTCGGCTTTGAGCCGGTTGATTTCTTGCTCGTATTGCGAGATCTGGGCATCGATCGAGCTGATCTGGTCTTGAAAACTCTGCGCAAACACTCGCGGCGCTAGCAGTACACCGACGCCAATCAGCAGGCCGATCATACCAAGGCGCATATATCTGGTGGTAGCAAAGATTTTTTTCATACTGGTTTGTGTGTTATGGCTCCATCGAATGGATTTCCTATATACTACCATACGCACTTGCCTTTCGTCAATAGTTTTGCCAGTGATTCTCATACTTTGAGATACCGGCGGACAGCAAGTCGCGCAGAAATAACACCGATCAACGCACCCAGCACCAGCATTGCCAATGCAACGAACGGAGAAAACAATACCATATCATTCGCCAATCTATCGACGGCAATTCCCCAGCCTGCGATCTGCCCACGAAATGTCAAAAGCGCAAAATATCCGAGTGCTGTGGCAATAACTGCGGCAAAAAACCCATACATGACTGCTTCGACGACAAATGGGCCACGTATAAAATTCTTGTCTGCACCGATTAGTTTCATCATCTCTATCTCATCTCGGCGGTTAAATATCGCCATACGAATCGTGTTAAAGACGATGAGTGTCGAGATAGCAACAAATACGATTGTGGCAAAAAGCCCTACTCTGTCCGCAGTACTCGCCCACCCGCTAATCGTCTTGATGGCGGAACGGTTATCACCATCGAGTTTACGCGATTCATCAAACAAATTGTCACGAAATGTCCTGTCGTTTTTCATCAGTGACTCAATACTATCAACCTTGTCTGGATCAAGCACCGTAATATCGAATTTTGCAGGTATACTAATATCCGCTAACGTCTCGAGTTGCTCTTTGTCATTGACATTGACGTTTTGTGCAAGGTAAATTTTGCGACCTTCTTCGGTTGATACGAAATCAACCGTCTTGACATTACTATCGTTTTTAAGTTTGTCACGAAGATAGACGACATCTGCAGGATCGATATCGCTCTTGAGAAAAATTGCTAGTTTAATATTTTGTCTGAGATCAGTTACCGTATCGCTCAACATGGTGCGCGCCACCACAGTCGAGAATACGATGAGCAGCGTAATAGTCATGACGGCTGTCGCCGCTGTCGTCAGCCAGGCATTACGCGTAAAGTTGTTGACACCGTAGCGAAACATCCGTATCCACGTCAGATACGCGCGACCGACTCTTTTGTTGTCGCGAAGTTTGGTTCGAGATGCTTTTTTATCTGCCATAATATATCACCTTTGCTAAAAAACTGTTCATCACAAATGGAGAGCTAGGCAAATACGAAATCCAACGGTTTTTCATCCTTGTTTGTAACTCCCGACTGCTTGATCGGCCACAATTTTGCCATGATCGAGTGTTATGACTCGACGCTTGAGTTTATTGACTATCTCGACATTATGCGTGGTCAGCAAAACCGTAGTCCCATATCGATTAATTTTTTCGAGTAAGCGCACAATATCCCAACTGTGTTTTGGATCGAGGTTGCCTGTCGGCTCGTCCGCGATCAAAATTTTGGGTTGACGCACCACTGCTCGCGCAATCGCAACACGTTGACGCTCTCCACCTGAGAGCTCGCGAGGATAATTATCTTCTTTGCCCTTGAGGCCAACGAGCTCGATAACTTTTGGTACCGTACTCTTGATCTCTCGATTCGTCATACCGGCGATCTCAAGTGCAAAGGCGACATTCTCAAATACTGTTCGCTGGGGTAATAATTTGAAATCCTGAAATACCACGCCGATTTTGCGCCGCAGGAGCGGTATATGTTTGTCACGCAACGTATCATAATCAATCCCACCGACAACAATCTTGCCACTGGTTGGCTTCTCCTCTCGAGTGAGTAATTTGAGAAGTGTGCTCTTGCCTGCACCAGAGGTGCCAACCAATATGACAAATTCTTTTGGCTCAATATGCAAACTGATGCGACTCAGTGCAGGCTCGCCGTCTTTGCCATATGCTTTTGATACACGGTCCAATAGGATCATTACTATATCTATTATACTATAATTTCTTATGCCTTACGGATAAAACTACGATGTAGTACTGTGCATTTCCAAATAGGCATCGATAAATCCATCAATTTTGCCGTCGAGGACACTTGCTGTGTCTTTATCTTCATGTTTTGTGCGCGTATCTTTCACCATTTGATACGGATGTAGCACGTAATTACGGATCTGTGCACCCCAACTCGCTGACTCTCCTGCTCTTAGATCGGCTAGCGTCTCGGCGTGTTGCTCGATCTGCATTTGCGCGAGTTTACCGCGTAATATCTTCATAGCAGTCTCTTTGTTTTGCAGTTGTGAGCGCTCGTTTTGGATGGCCACGACAGTACCGGTTGGGACATGTGTGATACGGACAGCACTATCAGTTGTATTGACCGACTGTCCCCCATGCCCGCCTGCACGGTATACATCGATTTTGAGCTCTTTGTCATCGATCTGCACCTCATCTGGAGCGTCAATTTCTGGCATAATTTCGACAAGCGCAAAGCTTGTCTGGCGTAAGCTGTCGGCGTTGAAGGGACTCAATCGTACGAGACGATGAACACCATGCTCGGACTGTAATTTACCGTAGGCATAAGGTCCACTAAAACTATAGGTAGCGGATTTGATACCGGCTTCTTCACCCGCATTGCGTTCGATCATCTCTGTTTTCATGCCTGATTTTTCACCCCATCTGAGGTACATACGCTCGAGCATCTCACACCAATCCTGAGCATCGGTGCCTCCGACGCCAGCACTCAATTTTACGATTGCCGCATGGTCGTCATATTCTCCCTGAAACAATAGATCTTTTTTGAGTCGTGCCAGTTCTGATTCTAGCGCCGTCAATTGTTCATCAAACTCACGTACCATTGACTCATCACCAATTTCCATCAGCTCAACAATATCATTTACTTGCATCCGCAATGTTTGCCATGGCTCAACACTCGAGCGCATACTGGCTGCTTGCTTGCTAAGCATCTGTGCTCGCTCCAGATTGTTCCAGACGCCACTCTCAGCCAATTGATCGTCAATTATTGCCAATTCTTCTGACTTGGCGGCAATAGTTAGTTGTTCGTAGACAGTTACGACAGTACTTTTTAGCTCCAAGGCACGTTTTTTGAGTGGTTGCATCTTACTAGTATGCTATAGGCTGTTGATAAAGTCATGTTTTTGAAGAAATGATATGAGAACGTATACTGAGAAGTACTGTATGAAAATTGGTGTTTTTGATAGCGGAATTGGAGGTGAGGCAGTTGCGAGAGATCTCAGGGTGGGCTTGCCTGATGCCTCGATTCTTACGGTGAGTGATCAGGCAAATCTACCTTATGGTTCTAAAACACCTCAACACATCAAGCAACTTGTTGACAATGCAATTCAACCGCTCTTGCACGCAGAGTGCGATGTGATTGTGATTGCCTGCAACACTGCAACCACCATAGCACTCACTGAATTACGAGAACGATACCCAGGCCAAAAGTTCATCGGTATCGAGCCGATGGTAAGAACGGCGAGTTCGCTGACGAAAACAGGGGTCGTGTGTATCTGTGCGACACCCGCAACGCTCGCCAGCCAGCGCTATCGAGATCTAAAAAATATGTATGGTCAAGATATCACATTTGTCGAACCCGACTGTGGTGATTGGGCGCAAATGATTGAGAATGATACCGTCAATGAGCAAGTTATTTCCACCCGTATCAATCAGTCGATCGACACAGGCGCAGACGTCATCGTGCTGGGGTGCACACATTATCACTGGGTACTAGAGTTGATTGAGCAGATCGCTGCTGACCGCGCGGTTATCCTCGAACCAACTGATGCAATAGTGTCACGTATCAAGCAGCTAATTGGTGAACAGCCTCGATAAATTGCTCGCCACGATCGGCATAGTTTTTAAACATGCCAAAACTCGCACTTGCAGGACTGAGGAGTACTACCCCGCCCGGAGCGGCGATTGCAGCAGCTGTCTTGACGATCTCTGACATACCGCCTGTCGGTGTCGCCACCACCACGCCGTGTTTTCGGCACAGTGCTTCGATACGCTGACCCGTCTGGCCAATTGCGATGACTGCCGTTTTGGTATCACGGCATAATTCGATTACTTCTTGGTAGTCGGCACCTTTATCGGACCCGCCCAATATAATAACTTTTGGCTGGTCAAATGACCGAATCGTAGCTATAGCCGAACCAGGTGTCGTTCCGATACTGTTATCATAATATGATACTTGTTTGACAGTACCAACCAATGTCAATCGGTGCGGAAGACCTTTGAAGCTACTCAGCCCCTCGCGAATTGCTGTCTGATCCAGAGTGAATACGCGTGCTGCAGAAATCGCTGCGCACGCATTTTCCCAATTATAGCTACCAGCAAGCTGTAGTGCTGATAATGGACAGATATCCTCACCCTGAACGCGAAACATTTTTTGCTCCACATAAACACCGGCTGCATCGCGGGCATCATAACGAACGATATCGCCAAGTACTGAGCTCTTGGCGATCTGCTCACTCCACTTGTTTGACGGATGGTAGAAACAAACATCATTGCTTCGCTGATGACGGCGGATGTTGCTCTTGGCGCGAATGTAATCTTTGAAGTCAGCATGCACATCCAGATGATCGGGTTCAATCATAAGCACAACTGCAACATGCGGGCTACGCTCAAGATCCCAGAGTTGAAAGCTGCTGAGCTCATAGACGACAATATCGGTCGGTTTGATGTCGCCTAGTACGGCGAGAGCTGGCTGTCCGATATTACCGAGTAAATGCACCGTATGACCGGCTGCTCGCAAGATACTCGTGATGAGACTGCTGGTCGTGCCTTTGCCTTTAGTACCAGTGACACCGATAATTGGTGCGGGACATTTCGCAAAAAACTCATTTGTCCCCGACCAAATCTTGCCGTTAGTACGAATATAATGTGGCGGCAAACTCGCCGTACGTACGACGAGGTCGAAGTCGTCGAGTGTCCGAAATACTTTTTCACCCAGCAGAAATGTCGCGCCGTGTGGTAGTGGTCGTGCAGGCTGAGCAGCCTCATCAACAATCGTCACATCGTAACCATGATCGACATAGTAACGATAATTCGCCTCTCCTTCTATCCCATAACCGGCGATTGCAACTTTCATGCCTTCAGTATACTACCTCTCAAAAAGTGGCGTTAGTTTTTCATGGAGTCCGTCAACAAATGCCTTGTCGATATTGCCAATACCACCGAGGAGCCAGCAATCAGCGGTTATAAACTCGCGGGCAGTTTCGACAATTCGTTCGCGAGTCACGGCTTGAATATCAGTCGGTTGTTGTTCATAGTCACTGATAAACCCGTCAAAGAAATAGCGATCGGCGTACCAACGATTGATCTGTCCGGCTGTTTGCGCACCCATTTGATGGCGTCCTAGCGCATATTGACGTGCTGACTCGACTTCTTCTTCTGTGATTTCACCATTTACCAACGCTCCAAGCTCCCGTGTAATTAGGTCAAAGAGTTCTGGGGCGTTTTCTGCCTCCAGCTCGGTGCCAAAATCCCACATACTGTTATGCTCCTGGGCATTGGCGTTACTCCACATACCATAGGCCAAGCCTTTTTTGCGCGCGCCACCAAATATGCGTGAACGAAATGTACCGTTGAGTATATGGTCAGCAAACTGCATCGCGTCAATTTCGGCATCACTCAAACGACGCGGCACCACCATGCTGAGGCCAAATGTAAATGTCGTAGCCTCTTTGCGCTTGATAACCAATGGATCAGCACGATGTAATTCATCAACCGGCACACTCAGACGTTCACCCTCTGGCAATTCCCAACTTTCAAGCATATTTGTGATCTGTTGTTCGCGGCCATGGACATTGCCTGCAATGACAAAACGCATATTGTTGAGGGTATGCGTACGACGATAATGCTCCCGGATATCAGCTACCGATACGTTGCTGATTGTTTTGATACGCTCTTGCCATGTCAACACATCCTCGCCGAGAACCTGTGCCATTTTCGACCATAGCACCCACATGTGGTTGTTGAGGTAGCCGTTGAGTTCATTCCGAACATTGCCTGCTTCGCTTTTTAGTTCTTCCTCGATAAATCGAGGCCTGGTGATAGACAATTGTTGCAAATCGAGGATACGATCCCATTCAAAATCCGCACAATCAGTCATATAGACCATACTGTAGTCAGCAGTTGTCGCATTAAAATACGCGCCGTTTTTAGTAAATTCAGCATCAAATTCTGCCGCATCTTTAAACCGTGCGTTAGCACCAAATGCCATGTGCTCCATGATGTGGGCTGTTTCTTCGATTGATTTGTCTCGCACATAGCGTGTACCAGCACGAAAATGAATTCGGCTACTCATCACCTGCGCACCCGGCACATGGATGAGTAGTCCACGGGCGCCGTTTTTAAGCTCGATTTCGGTAACCGTGTGTTTCATATGCACACTCCGCGTGTTGAGAGTGGAAAATAAACCTCGCTCACGACATATCCTCTGATTACGTTGTTATTTTCTACCATCTACGCTCTACCATCTACCATCTATTTGCGCTTCCTGCTGGCACGAGTGGCTTTGCGCTTTTTCTTGGCGGCTTTTTTCTTGTCAGCTTTGACCTTGGCAGTGGCATCTTTTTTGACTTTGAAATCATCATCATGAGTATGCGATTCGGTACTACCGAGTTCGTTAACACCTTGTTCGATCGACGAAGCAGCTGCCTTGGTGAGTTCGGACTCATAATGATCATCCTCGAGTTTGGCAGGACGAAGCTCTTCCTTGCGAACATGGAAAATAGCACGCAGTACTTCATCGCGCAGAGTACGCTGCAAACTCTCGAACATTTTTTGTGACTCTGATCGATATTCAACCAGCGGATCACGTTGACCAACGCTACGCCAATGAATACCTTCGCGCAGATGTTGCATATTTTCCAGATGTTGCATCCAGAGTACATCAAGCACCTGCAAGTACACATCACGCTCGAGACCGCGCATGAGATCGTTGCCCAGATCCTTTTCTCGCGATTTGTATAATTTCCGAGCTAATTCCAAGGCGTCTTTGCTACGAGTGCGATCTTTTTTCTCTTTACCAATCTCGGTTAGCTTGTCCTCATTGACGGGAATGATGGTTGTAAACTCCTTGATAAAATCAGGATTGTTTTTACTTGGGACTGTCGTTGCTTCTTTGACTTTATCCTCTATCAGACGTTCGATCTCTTCATGAATATCTTTGCCTTCAAGAATCTGACGACGAATTTTGTAGACAACCTTGCGATGACGATTGATTACGTTGTCGTATTGTACAACATTTTTTCGTGTGTCATAGTTGTAGCCTTCGACTCTCTTTTGGGCTGATTCAAGTGTCTTGCTAACAGCCTTGTTTTCGATTGGCATATCATCATCAACGCCCAATCGATCCATCAGCGCAGC
>CAZHUZ010000030.1:0-6984 GCA_964535835.1 uncultured Candidatus Saccharibacteria bacterium
GTGCCGTCACATTTAATCGTCATTTTGAGGAAGTGCCTCGTCGTATCGAATTCGAGGGTCGTACCCTGACATTTATTAGTTCGGGTATCCGCTATCTCATCAAACAAAACGGTCATCTCATCCGCATGTGGGACCTGTTCGATGGCGAAGCCGAGTACCGTTTGCGCCAGCAGGGAAATGACTGGACACTCGTAACCATCAGCCGCTAGGCCTGTCGTACACCTAACAACAACCCGCAGATGTGGGTTGTTGTTTTATGTAAAACAGGCTACACTACACGTAAATAACCATAAACATGAAAATGATATGAAAACAAAATCACTCTCTACGCCACGTGACATCCAATACTATTTAGTTGGCGCCGCAGGGCTATTCGTACTGTTGTCATGTGTCAATCTCGTCTATGACTATTTTTCGTATGCACCTGCACGAGTCAACGGTTGGTGGCCATATGCCATGCCAATGCTCCTCAACGCCCTGCCATTTATACTCTTGGCACTCGCACTTTTTGCTGCACGATCCCATCGACATCTTGATCTATCAACCATTTTTTCTATCACTGTTATCGAAATAGCGGCGATCATCCTCGTCCAAGTCATGATGATGATTATGTGGATGGCATCACAGATGACACTCGGCTCACCAACAGCCTCGTATTATGAACCTCTTCTCCTAGCTATGGGTGCTACCGCACTTCTTATCTATAGACTCAGAAAGGCAAAACAATGGTAAAACAAAACAAACCAAAATCGCAATATACATTGCAAAAAATCTTCCTCACAGTGTTTGCGTTCGCTTTTGTCATGCAGATAATACAAAACATCTATTACTTCAATCTCTCGCAGCCTCATAGCTCAGGTACCGAGGCCATCGTCAGCTGGTTCCTGAGCACCATCTTGGCCGCCTTCGTATGGTTTGTAATTTATCTGACGCGTCGTAACCGCACGCTATCAATCCAAACGCTATTTGAGGTGACGCTTTTAGCGCTGAGCACGCTGGCTATAGTTATCAGTCTCGGCTGGCTAACAACATTTATCCAGATGTCGCTCACTATAAGCCACGACCAGCCCGCATTGGCGCAATCATTGTATTTTGGCCTACCATTCATGGTTACCTTACCGCTACTCTTCATAATCATTCATCGACTTCGTCGATCTAATCAATGGTAGGAGAAGACTATGCCTAAAAAATCATCCCAAAAGCCGCTAATGACACCACCAATCATTCAAAAATTATTTATCACAGCCTCAATCCTCGTCGTCATTTCACAGATAACACAAATGTTGTATGGCATAGCAATGCAATGGCCAAACAACCAAAATCTCAGCGGATATATATCATGGTTTGCTGGAACACTTCTCATGTTTGTTGTCTGGGGGCTATTGTATCTATCGCGCCGTCATAAACAGTTCAGTCTTCAAACATTATTTGAGGTGACGCTAGCAACCTGGTGCGTCACGCTCGTCACTGTATCGATCAGCTGGTTAACGTATCTCGTGCCGCCAGTATTTCCTATAGACAATGATGTGATCGGCTGGTACTTTGCTTGGTACCAAACCATACCGTATCTCTTGGTTGCGCCATTTGTGTATCTTTGCATTCGTCATCTTCGAAATAATAACCAATGGTAAGTAGACAATTTATTGCACTTGTGCTATAATAGACTGATCTAGTATAGATATCGGGTCAATATGTAACCTTCGCTATCTGTTTTAGACACTGAGCATCATGAGATGTCTCGCCCGATATAAATCAAACAAAAGGAATATTTTGAATAACAACTCTTTTTCGAGGCGGCGTAACGACCGTCCTAGCACACCGCGCGGTACTAGTTTTCGCCCAAAACGTCGTCAGACGCCAGAAGACAAACTGTTTGCAACCCTAAGCCAAGTAAACGGACCTGTCGGCCCGGATGGAAGAAGGAAGAAGGAAGAAGGAAGAGACCGCGGCAGCTCACAAGGGAATAGGCAAAAGCTTCGAACGTCAAGGTTTGAGCGTCGAGGCCCAGCGCCACAACGTCGCAAAAAAAACCAAGGCCAATACATCGCACCAGAGCGCTATATCAACCGCGCGACACCTGGTGTCGAAGAGACAGTCTACACGCCAGAGCATGTCTTTACTGACTTTCCGCTTAACCCCAAACTTCAGGCAAATATCGCTGCCAAAGGCTACCTTGCACCAAGTGCTATCCAGGATCAATCAATTCCTCATATCCTCGCTGGACGTGACGTCATCGGTCTGGCAAATACCGGTACCGGCAAGACAGCTGCTTTTGTCATCCCCGTCATCCAGAAACTGCTAGCTGATGATCAACGACTTTCTGTGCTTGTCGTCACACCGACTCGTGAGCTCGCCACGCAAATCGATGATGAGTTTCGTGCGTTTGCCCGTGATATGCGCCTCTACAGTACCGTCGTCGTCGGTGGCATGAATATTCGTCGCCAGATCAGCGATCTCAAGCGTCGTCCGCACGTCATTATCGCGACACCTGGTCGTCTCAAAGATCTCTTGCAGCAAAATGCACTATCGCTTGATCATATCAACACGCTTATTCTAGACGAAGCTGACCGCATGTGCGATATGGGATTTTTGCCCGACATTAAACGTATTATCAGCCTCTTGCCACGAGTCCGTCAGTCACTTTGTTTTAGCGCCACGATCACGCCAGCGATTGAGTCAATCATCGGCGAAATGCTCCATGATCCAGTCACGATCAGTGTCCGTACCCGCGAAACATCCGACCACGTTGACCAAGATGTTGTCTACGCTCGTGACAAGACTCACAAGATCGAGCTCCTGACAAACATGCTCAGCAACGATGAATTTGATAAGGTACTCGTCTTTAGTAAAACTAAATTTGGCGCCCAACGCCTCGCACACACCCTCAGTGCCTCCGGCCACAGCGCCGAAGCTATCCACGGCAACAAGACGCAGCCTCAACGTCAACGCGCCCTGGACACCTTCAAGTCTGGTCGCGCCAAAGTCCTCGTTGCTACCGATGTTGCTGCGCGTGGACTCGATATCCCAAATGTCTCCCACGTCATAAACTTTGATCAACCAATGACCTACGAAGACTATGTCCACCGCATCGGCCGTACCGGACGTGGCGGCGCCAAGGGTACAGCATATACCTTTGTCGAGCCAAACGAATAAAATGTGACTTGTCTCACCTGATTAGGGATTAAACCTATAATAACTCTATTAAAATCTTGTTCATCTCGTATCCCCAGATTATCAGCTAAGGACTACTGGCATCTAACTATCACTGCTATTCGTGACCTACTATTAGCTTCTATCTATTTACCATTTACCTTTTACCATCTACAATTAAATCTATAAAGCATAAGAGGGTAGGGCTATCACTCCGACGATCATAACGCCGTTTTGGTATCGACGAATCATCGAGATTGTATTGGTGATATCTTTGCTACTGGGTGGACTGTGGTGCGTCGGTTTTTTTTGGGGTGATATCTGGCCAACGGCGAGCTTGCTAATACATCCATTTGCTGCACTCTGCGCAGCCATAACTGCCGTTGTTACACTGCCAATGTATGTCTGGGGCAAAGAGTCTATCATGAAATGGCTATCGCTGTTTAGCTATGCACTCATGACCGTCACAACTTCAGTCGTCATTTTTACCACCGGTAAAGAAGACTCTCCATTCATTGTTCTCTGGATGCTCCTTACGATATTTGCTGGGCTCTTCAGCTACTGGGGGCTTGCTCTCATCGTCCTGATCGATGGCGGCTATGTCGCCTACGTCTTGACGACAAATCCTCAAGACTTTAACATACCAATTTTTATCCTCACCAGTGCTATGCCGCTACTTATCAGCATTATGATATGGCGTCGTAAAAGCACTCATGACGCATCATCTGAGCAATACAAAGCATTAGCACGTGAGCTCAGCCAAGTTGCCAACAAATCAGAAATTGTCATCAACTCTATTGCTGATGGTGTGATCGCGATTGATCATCATGGCACAATTCAACTGATCAATCCCGCGGCGCAGTCGATCATGGGCTGGGGCAAGCAAGATGCAATGGAGCTTGATTATCACTCTGTTTTTAAATTATCCGATAGCAAAGACAAGCCACTCGATGATGGGAATGACCCAATCCAGCAAGTTCTCAAAACTTCCAAGCCCATCAAACGCAATGATCTTTCTCTCGCCACCAGTACTGGTAAAAAAATGATTATATCACTGTCAATCTCACCCGTAAGCCAAGAGGGAAACGGTGCTATCATCGTGTTTCGTGATATTACTGGCGATGTCGCTGAGAACCGTCAAAAAGCCGAGTTCATCAGCACCGCCAGTCATGAGATGCGCACACCCGTTGCGGCAATCGAAGGGTATATCGGCTTGGCGCTTAATCCAGCCACTGCGACTATCGATGAAAAAGCTCGTAGTTTTCTCGTCAAAGCACATGAGTCAGCGCAACATCTCGGCCATCTGTTTCAAGACTTGCTCGATGTCAGCAAGGCTGAAGATGGTCGTCTCAGCAACAATCCTGTAACTATCGATGTTATTTCCTTTGTCCGTGATATCGTCAATGGATTACTAGCCACCGCATTTTCAAAAGAATTAACCCTTGTATTTGATCCCGACGTCAATAAACCTGGTATGAATGCATCAGTGAGTCCAGCATATTTTGTGCGAGCCGACCAAAACCACTATCGCGAAATCCTCAGTAACCTCATCGAAAACGCCATCAAATACACAAAATCAGGTGGTAAAATTACTGTTGACATCTCTGGTGATGAGTCACATGTCGTCGTGAGTATCGTCGACAATGGTATTGGTATCCCAAAAGAAGACATCCCGCACCTATTTCAAAAATTCTACCGTGTTGATAACACCGATACCCGTGAAATCGGCGGTACGGGTCTCGGCCTCTACCTGTGTCGCCGTTTGGTTGAAGCAATGGACGGTAGGATTTGGGTAGAGAGTGACTACGGCAAGGGTAGTATGTTTTTTGTCGAATTACCCCGTATGGCCACAGAGGACGCCCTCCAGCAAAAACAGCCATCTGCTGCACTCGAACCATCACCAACCGTAGTCCCATCAGCATCTGAGACACCGTCTAAGACATAACCACTATAGATTTTTTGTACGCAAGCAATTATAGTAGGAGGTAATATGACGAAAATTATGCTTGTCGAAGACGACAAAAGTTTACGCGAAATTTATGGTGTTCGATTGCTTGCCGAAGGCTACGATATTGTTTCAGCTGGTGACGGCGAAGAAGCTCTAGCAATGGCGATCAAAGAGCGGCCACAGCTGATCATAAGTGATGTTATGATGCCAAAAATTAGCGGCTTTGATCTCCTCGATATATTGCGATCCACGACCGAGACGAGAAATATCCGCGTAATTATGATGACAGCGCTTAGTTCTGAGGAACAACGTTTGCGTGGCGAACAACTGGGCGCCGATCGTTATCTCGTCAAATCTCAAGTCGGTATTGAAGATGTTGTCAATATTGTCCATAACTTGCTAGAAGACACATCAGCATCTCAGCCAACACCACCACAAGCAGCGCTCAATGAACCACATTCTCCCGAACCTATCGCACCTACTCCATCAACCAGTCCATCTCCTTCTGCACAGATAGTTACACCACCTGTAGTACCATCACAGCCGGGATCTAATCCCTTACCAATTCCTGTCACACCAGTTAGCACACCTTCAACTGCGCCACAAACCCGTAATCGCATCATCGCCCCTCTCAATGACCCTCTCGTATCCACTGCTAATATACAAGAGTTGTACGACAAGGAAGTCGCTAAAGAAAACCAATCAATCCAAGCTGCTACACCTATAGATAAGAGCTCGTCTACCATCCCTATTATTTCTGCAGAACCGATACCAACAGTACCTACCCCAATCGCATTTGAACCTCCTACGATTACCCAAGGACCAGATAATACTACAGTAGCGACTGATATTTCAGATAATAAACTACCCACGCCAACCAATCTATCATCCGATCCTTTGAAAGCCTCCATGACCGATTCAACGCCATCAAACATAGACGTTAATAGTAGTATTCCGTCGATTCCAGTTGCACAATCACCATCAGTGCAGCCTGCAACACCCTTGACGTCACCTGTACCTCCTATATCTACAAATCCGACAAATGCCACGCAACCCACCTCTACTACTCCTAGCACATCGCCTGGAATTACCCCTGCGAATATACCTACCCAAAACGTCTGATCGCTATTATAATTACTCCCGTGTCCTCGCTTCGTCTCAATAAATTTATCGCCCATCATGCAGGGCTATCACGTCGTGAGGCCGATCAGGCGATTGAGCAGGGGAGAGTTCGTGTCAATAATGTGATTGCTATCCTCGGCTCCCAGGTGGCACCAACAGATATCGTCATACTAGATGGGACAAAAATCACTCCAGCACCGAGCTATACATATTTACTCGTTAACAAACCTGTCGGATATGTCTGTTCGCGTCGACAACAGGGTGATTCACCGACAATTTATTCATTGTTACCAACTCATTATCATCATCTCAAGACAGTTGGTCGTCTTGATCGTGACAGCTCTGGACTCATCATCATGACTGACGATGGTGATCTCGCCCATCGTATGACACACCCAAAATTTGTAAAGACAAAGGTATACCAAGTCCGCCTTGATCACCCTTTGGAACCCTTGCACCAGCAGATGATCAGTGATCACGGAGTGGCACTACCAGACGGTATCAGTACATTTCACATCGAAAAAAATGACGATACTTCACAGCTAAAAATAACGATGCACGAGGGTCGTAATCGTCAAATTCGCCGTACATTTGCAGCACTCGGCTACACTGTCGTCGCCCTCCATCGTACCCATTTCGGACCTTACAACCTCGATGATCTCGACAACAAAAAATACCGAAGTATTTCGGTATAGCTATCTCATAGTGTTGCTGTGTCGGGGGGGGGGGGGGGGGGCCCCCCCCGGGGGGGGCCCCGCGACCGC
>CAZHUZ010000030.1:6994-7388 GCA_964535835.1 uncultured Candidatus Saccharibacteria bacterium
CGGGCTCCTCGTAAGGAGCCCGACACGTGTGAGCCGAAGCTCAGAGCGGCCCGAGGGCAGGGCGACGGCCCTGGTATCCCTGCCGGCCCTTGTGGGCCTGCAGGCCCGCCTGCGAATTGGGGCCCTTGTCGATCGGGTTCTCCTTGGAACCCTTGGGGTGCTCTGACTTGTCGTTCTTCTTGTCGGCCATAATATGACCGCTCCTTTCGGATACGTGCCTCAGACGGTCCGAGACATCATATGTATATTATCACAAAAAAGTAGTTTTGTAAATAGTCCCTATCTGTTATAATGGTGAGTATATGTCCCAAAAACTTCCCACGGTCGCAATCGTTGGTCAGACAAACGTTGGTAAATCCAGCCTTTTTAATCGTATCTATGGCTCCCAAGAAGC
>CAZHUZ010000031.1:0-6546 GCA_964535835.1 uncultured Candidatus Saccharibacteria bacterium
TCACGCTCAATACCTCGGAGGAGGATACCGGCGTTGTCACCTGCTTGACCTTGGTCGAGGTTTTTCTTGAAGGCCTCGATACCGGTTACAACTGATTTTTGCAGGTCACGGATACCGACGATCTCAACTTCGTCGTTGAGTTTGACGATACCTTGCTCGATACGACCAGTTGCAACAGTACCACGACCCTTGATCGAGAAAACATCCTCGATAGGCATCAAAAATGGTTTGTCGAGGTCACGTGTAGGCTCTTCGATGTAGTCGTCCATTGCTGCAACGAGCTCCATGATAGCGTCTTCGTATTTGGCGTCACCTTCGAGTGCTTTGAGGGCAGAACCCTTGATTATAGGAGCGTTGTCGCCGTCGTAGCCGTTCTTGCTGAGCAGTTCACGGACGTCCATCTCAACCAACTCAACCAACTCTTCGTCGGCCATGTCCATTTTGTTGAGGAAGACAACGATCTTTGGCACACCCACTTGACGAGCAAGCAGCACGTGCTCACGAGTCTGAGGCATAGGACCGTCAGCTGCAGATACGACCAAGATCGCACCATCAACTTGAGCGGCACCAGTGATCATGTTTTTAACGTAGTCGGCGTGACCAGGCATGTCGACGTGTGCATAGTGACGTTTTTCTGACTCATACTCTTGGTGAGAAGTAGCGATAGTGATACCACGCGCTTTTTCCTCTGGAGCATTGTCGATTTGGTCATAAGCGACTGGTTTGTTGACGTCGCTTGGAAGTTTTTTTGCAAGCGTGCTAGTAATAGCAGCTGTCAAAGTCGTTTTACCGTGGTCGACGTGACCCATGGTACCAACATTGACGTGAGGCTTGCTTCGGTCAAAATCTGCCATATGTAGATTTTCTCCTTAGAATTAGTTTAATTATCGCGACGCGTTGCTTCGTTGATCGCTCAAAAAAGAAGCGTCGCGCGCATACAGATAAGTATAGTGGTTTTCCTCGAGTAAGTAAAGTCTCTAAATAGAATTTTTGGTTTGATATGTCACCGTCGGCCATCTATAGCTGGGTAAATCATCGATCACTTTAGCGAATTTGGCTCCGCTGTCAGTTCTAGGATTCGCTAATTCCATTGCCGCCCATTGTTGTATTGCCTTTTTACCGACAATAATCGTCGGAAACGGGTATTGTTCCTCAGAACCATCTGTTTCGTTGAGCTCACCAATGTTGACTGTTGCCAGCTTGACCCCGGAGTACTCGTCATCCTGCTGTGGTCCTTCACCGACTATTTCTTTGGTGTTCGTCAGTCTCAAATTGATAACGTGATTATAGTTTCGTAATGGATCATAGCCAGTGTCATATTGAAGACGAGAAATCGGGTCAGGCCGTAATAATCCGTAGCTATCGCGTATTTTTGGCTTGGGCTGAAAGGCGCGTAAGGAAAAGGAGGGCGCATCAGCTGTATGATCACCTATATAAATCACCCGTTCTGCACCACGCACAAATTTTATACGTGCCAAACTACCATAGAGACTTTTGACACCTTGTGGTGGGACGTCTTGTTTGGGCTCGATAGACCACTCACGATACAGATTGTAGTCATGAAAAAATGCGACGACGCCCTTTTGACCGAATCGGCGCTTGGCAGCCAACTGTGCGGCAATACGCTCATGCTTTTCCCGCTCTGTAGGGTCATCGATATGCTTAGCAAACCACAGTGCTTGGTCCTCATACCACTGTGCACTTCGGCGCGGTTTTGGAAATGGTGTTGGGCGATATTTCATTACTGTCACATTGTAGACAAAAAGGCTACCTCTGCAATCATAAGCGATATATACTACCTATAGACTCTCAGCTAGTTATAAGTAACTAAGGTGTACTATCTCGTCAGTGAGCGAAAGAAATAAACGAATATTACTCTGGGGACTGATTGGTCTTACTTGTTTGCCTATTGTATTTTTGTTGACACTGCCCACGAGCAGTCATATCAAGTTACACTCTGTATGCATCGGCTGTGATCGGTTACATCGGCATCGTATTGCTACTGTGGATGTATATTTTGGGTGCAAAATCCGTGATGAGTATCGTATTTCACGATCTGGCACCAGTTGTCAAAATACATAAAAAACTAGGTAAATGGGGTAGTCTTGCGATTGTTTTGCATCCCTTGTTGATTACCTATAGTTACGGTGAAGGCGTATTTTACTCGGTTTTACCTCATATAAGCACGAAATTTGAACGACATGTTACGCTAGGAATAATTTCGTTGTGGCTCATTATCTTTACTGTCATATTGTCATTATATTTTCGAAAAAAACTGGGCTTTCGGACATGGAAATACATCCATTATCTTGCCTATATCAGCCTGCCCTTTGCCCTGCTCCATGTACCTGATATAGGATCACAATATATGAAACTTACGGTAGTAAAAGGATACTATATAGGTCTTGTCGGACTCTTATTTGTGTTTACGGTGCTGCGTATTCGTGGTTTGTTTAATCTCGACAAGCATCGCTATACCGTTGTCAGCAACCAAAAGCTAACGGCCAATGACTATCTGCTGCGCCTAAAGCCCGATGCGATAGCGATTGCGCCAAAACGTGGTCAATATATCTATCTCAAACTAGGTTATATCAGCGAGGACCACCCTTTTTCTGTGACTCGATACAATGAATCAAACGGCGAGCTGTTTTTGACCTATCGAACTTTTGGGATGTTTACTCACGTTGCCGCTCAACTGCAACCGGATAAAAAAGTGTTTATTGGCGGCCCATATGGAAGTTTTACTCATGAAATCGATACAATTTCTAGCCCTGTTGTATATATCGCGGGTGGAATCGGTATTACGCCATTTATAGATCGTATACTCCAAGAATCAAGCCAGCGTGAGCAATGGTTATTTGCTGCCAATCGATCTGCCGATACTGCAGTTTTTGTGGCGACACTTAAGCCGTATCTACGTGAAAGATGTGTGGAGATATATGAACATAATGACACACCTGCTAAACATAGTGAGCGTGGTCATCTCACCCCTGAAATGATACAAAAATATCTGGTCACACCTGATAATTACCATTATTTTGTATGTGTCCCGCCACCGATGATGAAAGCTGTGACGACAATGCTTGAAAAGATGGGGATTGATCAATCACATATTCATATTGAACGATTTGGCTGGTAGAATCAGGCTATTGCTTGATTACGTATGCTAGTGAGAGCGGCATTGAAGCCACCAGTTGTTAAACTAGCGCCGCTTACTCTACTGGGTGAGAGCGATCCAAGTTTTTGTGCAACAACAACTCCTGATATTTTTGATTCAAAGCTATTGATATACTGCCATGATTCACTACTCGCAGCCTGATTGCTATCGCTAATCTCAGTAATTGTATCGTTACTAACAGTAATAGTCGATGTAATAACATTTGTGTGACCACCCGGTACTGAGTAGCTCGCCGACGACGTATAAGAACCATTACGATACGTATAGGTTGGAGCTTTCGGAGGTGTCGGCGTAGGAGCTGGAGTAGGTGCTGGGGTTGGTGTCGACGATGCAGGAGCGGATAGCGTAGACGTAGATGGTGTCGAAGTAGGAGTTGATGGTGCAGCAGGTGTAGCACCTTGTCCTGGCGATGACATCGTTTGCGGCGCTCTCGATGATGCCTTGGATGCAGATTAAGACGAAGAACTTTGAGTTGAGACCGTTGTGCCAGCTGATCCTGCTGATACGACAGGGTATTTTGTATAATCTTGTGTCACGAATAGCTCATATCCACCGATAGTAGAGACTGCAATAAGGACAGTAGAACCGATGATGACGAGAAATTTATGTGATGTATCCATATTTGTTTTATAGTTTGTCTAAAGCACAACCGTTAGGCTTCATAATATCAACGCTTTTGCCTGTTTGATTAGTACTCCTTTGTCTGATGCACCATTTGTTTGATTTTTGCTTTTTGCTTGTGATGATAATGCTCTTTTTCATCGAGATATATAGTATTAATTTGTCGCATAAATAGGATAAGCCAGATGAAGAGCATCAACATCGCAACCAGCTCGACGACGGTCAGTGACAACGTACCCGTAAAAAACATACGGTATGTTGCAGCTGAAATCACGACGAGGAGATATGACAAAAAGAAAAATACTCGAGAAAACATTGGCGCTATCCAGGGCAAAAGTATGATCAAAAGAGCAAATACACCAAAAGTTAATTTCGCAGCACTATCATGTACGATGAGAATCGAGTTATAGGGGACCGTGCCGACAATAATTGTCAAAATACCTACTGCGAGCAACATCGCCCTGATACTATTTGTTCTCACCGAGCGGTACGTTGATGACATCTGTCGCAATCTATGAAAATCTGATGCTATATAATCAGCCAAACATACAACGACAATACCGCCGATTATCATCGTGAGGTTAAATGCATAGGAAGAAATATCGTGATTTCTCCCTAGCGCACTAAAGTGATTTTGCCACCAAAAATCATCTGGTGACGTCACAACACTTGCGAGTATGCCTGCTGAGACAAAAGCCGTCAAGCTACTGGCGAGTTTGGATGATGTCATCGTCGCGGCACTTGTATAGCCGATAAACATTGCCACTGCACCTACTACTCCACAAGCTAATGACAATGCAGCCACAGTAATAGAGGCATCGTCCGTAAACTGACCGAGCAAGCTACCGACCGCTGATACAGCCAATAAACCTATTGCCGCATGAACAGTCGCAAGACTTATTGCAATTATTAGCCGTCTCAATTTGCCCCATCTCCCTCTCAGATGAAACGTATTTTTGTCGTGATGGTAGCCGAGCATAAATCCCAAAAATATCACGCTGGCGACACCGAGAGAGACGACTGGTGTTATGACACTCATCTTGAGATTTTGAAAATGGCCAAAGTATACTGCCGCTAGTACAGCAAGTAGTGATAATGATCCGACAATCATACCGAGCAATATTGAACGATTCTCAATATCAGTATGCGTCATGGGGATTGATCTCATAGGCTGATTATACGCTCTTTTTTGTTCCGAGAAGAAACTATCACGCTATAGGCAATTGAATCGGATTACTCTCAAAATCTTGAATAAATTGCGACACCTGATACAATATCAACTAAATATGACAAATAAAAAGATCATTTATCCTGCTATTATCGTTGCCTCATTTCTTACTATCACAGTAATTGTAGTTGTATTGAATGTTTTATTCACTGCTGATAAAGACTCACCAAATACGGTCACCGCCAATAAGAATACGACCACTTCTAAGGAAAACATATATCAACAGAATGACGATGAAGTTGACACCAATGAAGCTGTTGGCACTACCACTAATACTCCGTCAAACCCCACGCCATCATACGCTAACAGCCCCGGGATTGAGTCATATCCTATCTTTGGCACTAATATAGTTTTTTATACCCATCAAAGCATTTACACCGCTGCTAAAGTAAACATCAAACCAGTTACCGAGAATGGTAGGACTTATTTGTTACTAACCGGCAAAGGATGTAAGACGCTCACGTATCGCTTTTACAATAATAGCGATGGCTTTTATGATATCCCCGAAAGACGTACTGTTAAAAATATTGAATATGTTTATACTGAAGGGCCAGTACTCAATTCGCCAAAATCATGCAAACCAGAGCAAATTGATATCGACAATAAGCTCAAAGAAGAGTCACTCTTTATTTTTAGATCATTGAGTTAGAGATAACCTCAGTTGTCTAATCGGTATATATTAATGATTAGACAACTGATATATCATCCGAAACTATTTTTTGTTGCGTTTTTCGATGATCTCGGCGGCAACGTTTGGTGGTACTTCCTCGTATTGAGCAAGCTCCATTGTGCTTGCAGCACGGCCTTGACTCATGCTTCGGATATCTCCGGTGTAGCCAAACATGTTGCTGAGTGGTACAAAAGCCTTGATCAGTTTGGCGCCTGCCATCAGATCTTCCATGGCTTCGATTCGTCCACGACGAGCGTTAAGGTCGCCGATCACGTCACCCATGAACTCCTCTGGAGTCGTGACTTCGACACGCATAACTGGCTCAAGGAGGACTGGTTTGGCGCGCGGAATACC
Source organism: uncultured Candidatus Saccharibacteria bacterium (assembly GCA_964535835.1). GTDB lineage: Bacteria > Patescibacteriota > Saccharimonadia > Saccharimonadales > Saccharimonadaceae > JAPUDQ01. Next base: position 6,052 of record CAZHUZ010000031.1, read on the forward strand.
TTCTTTGACAGAAAGTACACCAGCGAGATTAAAGGCGAGTTCACTTGAGTCAACATCGTGATAGCTACCATCGTAGAGAGTCGCTTTGACACCGATCATTGGGTAGCCAGCGATAACACCGTTGCTGAGTGTGTCCTCGATACCTTTACGGACTGGTTGACGGTATTCCTGAGGGACGACACCACCCTTGATCTCATCGACGAACTCAAAGCCTTCACCACTCTCTGTTGGCTCAAAGCGGATCCAGACGTCACCATACTGACCACGTCCACCAGATTGTTTGGCGTGCTTACCTTGCGCCTGAGCGGTGCCGCGAATCGTTTCACGGAAGGCCACTTGCGGCTCGCCCACGTTGGCTTCAACCTTAAACTCACGTTTCATGCGGTCAATCAAAATCTCAAGGTGGAGTTCACCCATGCCTGACATGATCGTCTGGCCGGTTTCTTCGTCAGTGTGAATACGGAACGTTGGGTCTTCTTCAGCGAGACGCTGCAG
>CAZHUZ010000032.1:0-6522 GCA_964535835.1 uncultured Candidatus Saccharibacteria bacterium
TTGTGGGTAACCGCTATGACTATGGTTACTGCACATGGTATGCCTACAACCGTCGTGCCGAACTAGGTCGTCCGGTTGGTAGTTTCTGGGGTAATGCTGCGACATGGGCGAGCTTTGCCCGCGCGAGTGGGTACTTGGTAAACAATACTCCTGAAGTAGGTGCAGTTATGCAAGATAGCTACAGTGCTGGCGGGTATGGACACGTAGCGGTCGTCGAGAGCAAGGGCGATGACGGTAGTATCACAATCTCTGAAATGAACTATGCCGGGTGGAATGTCAAATCATTCCGTACGCTTGATGCAGGGCAGGCAGCCCGTTACAACTATATTCATTAGACTACCTCTGTTATAATGATCATATATGTTTGTTGATAGCGCGTTAGTATCTGTTCGGGCGGGCAAAGGCGGTAATGGTACCGTTAGTTTTCGTCATGAAAAATACGTCGAACGGGGTGGCCCAGATGGTGGCGACGGAGGTCGCGGAGGCAATGTAGTATTTGAGGCCGATGAGCGCAAAAATACCCTGGTTGATTTTCGTTACAAACCCGACGTACGAGCAGATGATGGACAGGCCGGTGGCAAACGACAAAAACATGGTCACAACGGTGAAGATGTCGTCGTGGCGGTACCAGTTGGCACGCAGATATATCGTGATGATGTGTTGATTGCAGATTTGCTCGCCAAGGGTGATAAGGCTATTGTGGCACGTGGCGGCGATGGAGGTTACGGCAACGCACATTTCAAAAGTTCGACTCGTCAGGCACCTCGTGTTGCCGAGCTAGGTGAGGCTGGTGATGAGTTTGAAGCGCGATTAGAGCTAAAATTACTTGCCGATGTCGGTCTCGTAGGATTCCCAAATGCGGGAAAATCGACATTGTTGAGTGTCGTGAGTAATGCGCGCCCCGAGATCGCTGATTATGCATTTACGACACTAACACCCAATCTAGGAGTAGCTGATATCGATGAAACAAGTTTACTTATCGCCGATATTCCTGGATTGATAGAGGGTGCAAGTGAGGGCAAAGGGCTTGGTGATGCATTTTTACGACATGTCGAGCGTAGCGCTGTTTTACTTCATCTTATTGATGCTTATAGTGATGATGTCGCTGCGGCATATACGACAATCCGCGAAGAATTACGTCGCTACAAACCTGAGCTGCTCGATCATCCTGAAGTTGTCGCATTGACAAAGACTGAAGGTCTCGACCCCGAGATTATCCAGATGCAAATCGATTCTCTGCGTACCGTTGTCGACAAAGGCACGCCGATTTTCGCTATATCATCATCGGCCCACAGTGGTATCAAAGAATTACTGCGCCAATTAGTCAAAAAAGTTGCTGCCGAGCGCAATCGGTTTGCCGCGTTGGCACTAGGAGACAGCGCCGATGATGATACCATTCCAACTATCTCGCTCTCTGATCGTACGCTTGATGATGCCTGGACAATCGAAAAGACCGATGAGGGGTATGCTATAACTGGTCCAAAGATTGAGAAGTTTGCCCTGAGAACAGATTTCAATAATGTACATAGCGTCAATCGACTCCGCGACATCATGCGAAAGCGCGGTATGACAAGTGAGCTTACACGCTTAGGGGCATCAGGTGATAGTGTCATTGTGATTGGTGATTCATCACCATTTAGTCTCTACGAAAAATAATGTTATTCACAACGAGCTATCTATAGTAGTATGCTTTAGATATGAATATTCGTCTGCGAGGCGAGTGGGCTATAGTTTGGGTGATTACTGTGTGCGCTGCAGTTGCTGGTGCGCAATCAGTATATAGTGCTAGTGAACCATCAGTTTGGCTGCAAAACGGTGCTGTCAAAAAATCACTGGTAGCTGATAATATGTCGCTAACAGATCAGATAGTAAACCCTGATTGTCTCAGTCAAAAACTGCCAATACTCGACAAGGTATCTTCTTCAGGCGAACTATCATATAGCGAAGTTTATGATAGTTGTTGGCTGGCAACGAGTAGTGGTGCATATCGATCAAATGGCATCGGCTATTTACACCTAAATGTTGTAGGCTCAGCAGTTCGTCTCGCTGATCCGTATTATGCGTATACACTCGCAGGTGATCGTGTACTGAAGCGTGGAGGAGGATCGACATCTTTTTTCTATAATCTTCGTGTTATAGAAAACCCAGCCGATGCAGCAGTGGTAGCAAATGGTAATGGTGGCTACCGTTATCTCTCATTTGGCGCCAAAACAGATATCTGGTTGCTTACTGATCCTGGCACGACGACAGCTATGCCGATCAATGCTCACTATGCATCACGCAACGGTAAATGGCTGCTTGTTGAATCGCCATGGAGCTTTGCGCGAATCAATCTCGATACTCGCCAAGTACTTGCGTTTGAAAAACCAATTTCAGGCTATGGTGCCGGCGCGAACCCACAGTATCAGCTGACACTTTCTGAGGATGGGCGCTATGCGGCGATAGGTCTTGGTGCACAGTTATTTAATCTCTATGATCTCAGTCTTTGTCAATCGACAACAACGAGTGGTAGACAGATAGCCGTAGGGTGCGGCAAACGTGTCATGCGTGATGAATTAGGTCTAGATAGTTCGTCAAATGTTGTCGGGATACGTTTTGGTGCGCTTGGAGATATTCTAACATTTAACTCGCTTGAAAATGGTAAATGGCGTAAGTATTCTGTTGTAGCTCCGGGTAAGACAGCCAATGGTCTCAGCTATCTAGCACTCGGTGATTCATATAGCTCTGGTGAAGGCGATGGAGACGGGAAATATTACTATATGCCAGGTACAGATGGCAATGGCGAATATGCGGCGTTGTTTCAAACAGGCATAACGGGCTATCCGTATAGCAGGGAAAAGTGTCATCTCAGCACACGATCATATCCGTATCTGCTGGCTGCATCCGCCGGTCTCGGTGTTGACTCGTTTCGTAGTGTGGCGTGTTCTGGTGCGGATGTGAATGATGTGACTAATACGTTGACCGACAGGCAAAGATATTATACTTTTGATGGTCATTTCGATCAGTTCAAAACATATAATGACAATACGTTGATAAAAGATTCAAAAGTAAAAGCCATTAAGAATTACGTCCCCGGTCGTGCAGCTCAAATAGAATTTATCACCAGATATAAACCTAAAAATGTCACCATAAGTCTTGGTGGCAATGATGTCGGTTTTGGCAACAAACTCTCCGAGTGTGTTATGGTCGGTACCTGTCGCTATGCACTCGCAGATCGATACGAGATCGTAAACGAGATGAAGAATACCGTCTATCCGCGACTAGTATCGATGTATCGTTCGTTCAAACAAGCATCACCGACAACACGTGTCTATGCCATAGGCTATCCACAACTGATAGGGCAGTCTCGATGCAACGCCAATGTTCAGCTCGATAATGATGAGCGGCGATATGTACGTGAATCAGTTTCGCTACTCAACCAAGTCGTGCGAGGCGCCACTGCAGAGGCAGGGGTCAACTATATCGATATCGAGCATAGTCTCGATGGTGTCAATCTCTGCTCTGATCAAAAATATCCTGCGCTTAACGGTCTGACATACGGTCAGGAAATGATCGTCATAGGTAGCGAAAGCTATCACCCAAATGAGTCTGGCCATGCACTCATTGCTGCTACGATCAAAAATAGGATGAATAATCAGTCGATCGCCACCTACCAGCCATGCGCTAGCTCAATCGTGCTGCATTGCAATACATCAACTTCTGGATTCCCGTCGCAACTCTCTTCATATTTTTCTAGTGCTCAAAATATCGAAAATGCTATCGTTCGACGACAGCAAATTATTCAGAATACAACTGATAACATGACAAGTGTCGCAGACGTTGGCGGGACAATTCGAGTGACACTGCCGAGAAATTCATTCAAAGAAAACAGTTCCGTAGGGGTGACGGTAAAGTCCGATCCGATGATGCTACCTGCTATTCAGTCTGCCGACGACGGTAGTATTGATGCTACCTTCGTCGTTCCTTTGGACTTGCCAAGTGGCTACCATACGATTCATCTACTAGGCGCATTAAAATCCGGTGAGATGATTGATTACTATGATACGTTCTTGGCTGCATACCGACAGGATGATATCGATGGCGATGGAGTGAATAACTCTGTTGATCGTTGCCAGTTTGTTACACCACTTCACGAAGACGAAGACGAAGACAAAGATACGCTTGATGATGCTTGTGATGGATTTGTCGGCGTCGCACCAATTGTTACCCCGCCAAATCTACCAGACCCGGACGATCCTAGTAACACTTCAGCAGGATTAGAAATAGTACAGCCTCAACAGGGAGCGATAACTCTTCCCGGTATTGCTACAAATCTTACATCGTTAGTCACCAGAGACGTGTTGGGAGCTGCTGTTGATACGGTTACACAAGAAGTTATCGATGTGGTGTCTGAGGTATCTAAAAAAATAGTACTTAAGTCCGGGATCACAACATCAATAGTTCCCAGTATAGATAGCCCTAGTAAGCCACAGTCATATGATGATCTGTGGTCGCATCCGGGTGTTGCATTACTGGGCGTATTACTAGGAGTTATTTATATCGGGATGCGCTTTCGATCAAAATAGTTTATGATTAGACCACGATCATGAAGAAAGCATCTAAAACCAAAAAGAAAAAGTTCGAGTTATCTTTGTCACCAAAAGTGGTGATACCAAGCCTCATTGCTATTACGATCTTGGTATTCTTCGTTTTCCCTAGGATTATTGACTATGTCAAATTCATGACACTCAAAAACGATATGCTCGCGCTGCAAAAGGAGTTTAACAAGATTGATCCAGGCTGGGAATATAGTGAGTCGTGTCACGCTAATGGACAGAAGTTTCGTGAGAATGAGGCATCAAGTTGTTATATAAATCTATCAATTAAAAAACATATAGATATAAGCAAATACAATAACATCTCATTATTAAAACAAACAACTAAAATTAATAAAGAATATACCCTTGATGATTATGACCGAAAGAGTTATCAGGTAGATATGCAATATAAAATGTTTAACAGTGTTGGCTGTGGTTTTAGTGTTCCAATACAAAAAGGTTCGGCAGTAGAAGAAAGCACTTTTGGTTGTCATGATTCAGCACTCAACTTCTATTTCCCAAAAAGCCAGTAGACTCATAATGTCTCAAAAAAATGTCTATGCAGTTTTTTCTGCGTGGATACATCGAGCGACGATACTTCAGCTATCGTCACGTGGCTGCTGATGCCGCAATGAGCAATAATCTTTTCTAGTGCGTCGATACATGGATACGGGAAAAACCATGTACTATCACGGATCATGACGAAACCTAGTCTTCTCAGTTGAGAGGTAAATACATATCGCTGGTGTTTGTGGCGTGCAGGGATATCAAATATCACCATGCGCCATTTTTTATCCCATTTTGCAGGTATTGGTATAGATAGATTTGTGATCTCGGCTGACTGTAGACGATGTATGCCTTTGACGCTTAGTTGGAGACGCATTGCTTTAGCCTCGGGTGTAAAAACTACTAGTTCTTGGCGGCGAAGCTCGTTGACGAAGCGCTGTGATAATTCATGCGGTACGCCTGTGAGCTCTTCGAGTGCAGATGAGGCAGTAGAGGTGGGGACGGTAACTCCCATTAGTCCACCAGTTCCTATACGTGAAAGTAGGTAATTGATCTGTTTTTTGGTTTGGATTCGCCCCATATACTTATTTTAGCATGTGCCAAAATATATAATTTAGCTATCGTATAACAGATCAGATAAAGATAATTGTATAGAAAATCATAAAATATAGTTGACAAATATAACTATTTATGCTATCATGTACTAAGTATCGTCATTTGAGGTATTTTGCTTCGTGACTGGTACCTTAACGTATCAGGTAGTAGTATCTGGCTGGCTGTTCAGCGCATCATGATAGGTGCATTGAACAGCCGGTCAGATCAGAACCGGAGGTATCGAAGCGTCCAGAGATCCCATCGTCGGGATGATGCTTCACTAGGTTTAGGAAAGGTTGCGTATGGGCACGCTCATCCACAACAACAGCTGAATCACCTGCGGCGGTCCACCAAGCACAGAAAGTGAGAGTTCAATGCAACTCTTGGTTTACGAGATCTGCCCAAGCTAGCGCTGGTCACAGCGCGGGCACGTAGGTAGACATGTAAGATATATTCCCAGAGACACAACTGGGCTAAGTCTACACTACAGAAAATGTGACCAGGGTCGCGAAAGACCCTCCAGCCACGTCCGTAGTAGGGAAGCCATGAAAGTGGTGTTGTGATTGATCACCCTGAGGAATATCGGCAATGAAAGACGTCGATCGCAGTAGGTTGAGACACAGCATGGACACCAGTCCCCCTGGCTCCGCGTCAAATACGCGGCGTTCGGTACTTTCAGAAGGTGGAGAGATCCACGCGCTGAGTACTGAAACGTGATGACAACTTCATAGCAGCAGCAATGCGGGCGGGACGAATGGATAGAGATGTGGTCACGAGACCATATGGCGCTGATGCCAATAAGTCCTGCACTTGCAGGCCTCTCCATTCGTCCCGCCTCGGGACA
>CAZHUZ010000033.1:0-5551 GCA_964535835.1 uncultured Candidatus Saccharibacteria bacterium
TGGTGGGCGATATAGGATTCGAACCTATCACCTCGTCAACGTCAATGACGCGCTCTAGCCAAATGAGCTAATCGCCCCTGTAAATTGTTGTGTGCTATCAGGTGCTATCTGATCATGATATTTGGCCAGAGCGCTTCGCGCATGTATTGTCGCTAAAGGCTCCCCAAATGAGCTAATCGTCCTCGCGATCTCGGTCACAGCTTTTGTGTACAACTGATTATACAGCTAACACCAAAAGTAATAAAGTAATACATCATTATGTGTCCGATCGGACATAGAATGAGGGTATAAGTACAGGTTAATATATATGTGGAAGAGAGCCGTAGAGGGATTGATTAATAGAGCATGTACTGTTCGAATGTCGATGATCCGATATAGACCTGGACGTATTGTTTGATTTTGAGTGCGCCTATCAGTGCTAGGACAGGCTCAAAATGGTTATACGATGAGACCCAGACACTACGTTGTTGTTGAGAAAATTCAAGTTGTGTCAGTAATGATCGTAGCTCACGGCGCTTGTTTCTGAGATTCTCTGGTATGTCATATACCACTAACATTATTTGACCATCTGGTAATTTTTTGGCGACCTGATGGTGAATTTTTTGGATGTATTTATCACTGATGGCAAAATGTCCATCGATACGGCGTACGATACCTTTGGTTTGAGCTCGATAGTACGCATTCGCTAGAGACTTTTGTTTATGAGGTGAGCGTTTCTCTAACTCTCGGAAAAACTGGCTCGGACGAAAGGTAAGATTTAGATTAGCATCAGTAAAGGGGATTAATCCTTCGAGCACATAACTCGTGGCAGAGCGATGCTTGAGAAGTGGATGCTTCATAATAAATTCAGTATACCTCATTACTAGTCCGATCGGACAAAAAATGAGGTATGGTTGAATATGGTGATGGTGCGTGTGATATGATTGTGTGTAAGCGATGAGACGGACTAACCACCCGAGGAGCTTCGCGGGGCAGCGAGTGACGTGCGACAACGTGGCTCAAAGAGTAAATGATTTCGGTGGAACCTCCGCTTGCACGCGGACCGAAACATGCCAGAGACAATTAGTCTCCTAGGGCATGTTTTTATAATTTTTACATACGGAGGACGTACAGATCATGGATAACGAACAACTCTACGCAATGCGGCACAGCCTGGCTCACATCATGGCGCAAGCAGTACAGCACCTTTGGCCAGATGCGAAATTCGGTGTAGGGCCAGTGATCGAAAATGGTTTCTATTATGATATCGATCTCGGTGATACCAAGATCTCCGAAGAGGATTTTGGCAAGATCGAAGCTGAAATGCGCAAGATTGTGGAGGAAAATCATACCTTTGAACGCTCTGAGAGGCACATAGACGAGGCTATCGAGTGGGCGAGGTCCAATTCCCAGCCATACAAAGAAGAGCTCTTAAATGACCTCAAGAGAGCTGGTACGACTATTGCTAATGAGCTTGATAGTGCAGAGCTCGGTCTTGTGGGCGAAGGTGAGAGCAAGGTCGAGAACGTGTCGTTTTATACTGATGGCGATTTCACTGACCTGTGTCGTGGGCCGCATCTTGCTACAACTGGCAGTGTGGGAGCATTTAAACTCATGCGAGTCGCCGGGGCATACTGGCGTGGTAAAGAAGACAACGCCCAAATGCAGCGACTCTATGGGGTGGCCTTTCAAGATCAAAAAGAGCTCGATGACTATTTGAAACACCAAGAAGAAGCCCGCGCTCGCGATCATCGAAAATTAGGGCAAGAGCTCGATCTCTTTACCTTTTCGGATATGGTAGGCCCAGGTCTGCCGCTCTACACACCTCGCGGGACGGTGCTGATCGAGGAGCTCAAAGGAGCACTCAAGGACATTAGCCGTCGCTATGGTATGTTACAAGTATCGATACCACATTTGGCCAAAATAGAACTCTATGAGACATCAGGACATGCGAGCAAATTTGCTGACGAGCTATTTCATGTCAAAAGTCATTTTGATCAGGAGTTTGTCCTCAAGCCAGTCAATTGTCCGCACCATACCCAAATATATGCGTCTCGCCCGAGGAGTTATCGTGATCTACCGCTTCGTTATATCGAGCAGACCATGCAATATCGCGATGAAAAACCCGGCCAGCTTGGCGGTCTACAGAGAACACGTGGTTTTACTGTTGATGATGGGCACACATTTTGTCGTCCAGATCAGATAGAGCAAGAAGCTATGATGATTGCCGAAGTGATCGAGGAATTCTATAGCGGTCTTGGTCTCTGGGGAGAGCATTGGGTATCGCTATCGGTGCGTGATCAATCTGCACCCGATAAATATATCGGAGAACCTGCAGACTGGGACAAGGCCGAAGCAATGCTGGCAGCCGTTGCCGAACAAAAGCAACTTCATGCCAAGCGTATAGAGGGTGAAGCTGCCATCTATGGGCCGAAACTGGACTTTATGTTCAAGGATGCCTTGGGTCGTCAAACACAACTGGCTACCATCCAGATAGATTTTGCGATGCCACATCGTTTTGGGCTAGAGTATACCGATGAAAACGGCGAGAAGAAATGCCCAGTGATGGTGCATCGTGCGATTCTTGGTTCATTTGAACGGTTCATGATGCTATTGATTGAGCATTATGCCGGTAAATTCCCGCTATGGCTTGCCCCAGAGCAGCTGCGTATTATACGGGTTAATGATTCAGAAAAAGTGGTGCAATTCGTACAACAACTTCGGGCAAAAGCCGAAGAAGCAGGACTGCGTGTATCTGTTGATGATAGCAAAGAGTCAGTCGGTAAAAAGATCCGAAGTGCTGAGGTTTGGAAGGTTCCATACAGTGTAGTCATCGGTGAAAAAGAAGTATCTAACGGTAATATATCGCCAAGAGTACGAGCTGACCTAGCAGTGCTAGGCAATGTCGAACGTAGTTATGGCATCGATCAGTTTCTCGGCAGTCTTGCAAACGAGGTTAAAGCTCGCGCAAGCAAGTCATCGCTATAGGGGATTAATTATGATAAAGCCAATCATTGCTATTGATATTGATGATACAATCGCCGAAAGTACAGAGACATTACGAAAGCTTGTCAATCATCGTGCCGGGGTGGATTTACCATCAGAAGCGTATACAGTAGAGGGTGAATATTGGGGCTATTACGAGCGTGTGTGGGCTATGAATGGCCTTAGCGGAATATCTCATGCAGACTTCGAAGCAGAGATGGAGGTCGATCAGTCCCACGTGCCACTATTGCCCAGCGCCGAATATGCTATTAAAATTTTGTCCGAAACATACAGAATCGTGCTCGTAACGGCACGGGACATTAGCTTGGAGGGGGCTACACGGACTTGGTTAAAAACTCATTTCCCATATGCGGATATTGAACTCTATTTTAGTGAAGCACGCAAAGATCAAACTAAGATGACAAAAGGCCAGTTGTGTAAGCAGCTTGGTGCTCGATTACTTATAGACGATAACATACAGCACTGTGAGAGCGCGGTGGAGCTGGGTATAGACACAGTATTGTTTGGTGATTATGGCTGGAATCGTACAAATACATCCCTAAAACGTTGCTACAATTGGCAAGAAGTAATAGAGTATTTGGATGGCGCAAAGCTTTAAGGAGGCCGTATATGAGCTGGTGGCATCTATTCCTTATGGTCGGTTAATGACCTATGGAGATGTAGCAGTACTATGTGGGCATCCCTATGCGGCGAGGCAAGTAGGAGGTTTGGCGCACTTTGGGCCTCCTGAGTTACCGTGGCACCGAGTGGTAAATCGACTAGGTGATTGCGCTAGCGGGTATTACGGCGGCAAACAAGGTCACAAAGTAGCACTAGAGGCCGAAGGCATATCGGTCAAGGATTATAGAGTTGTTGATTTTAACTCATTTCGCTGGAGGCCATAATGCTTGACGATATTCTTAGTACTTATGCTCCAAGACCATTCATTGTTATTACAGGGCCGACTGCGAGTGGTAAAACATCATTAGCGATCGAGCTTGCTGAGCGCTACAATGGCGAAATCATTTGTGCGGATTCACGCACTGTTTACAGGGATATGGATATTGGTTCGGCAAAACCAAGCCATGAGGACAGGTCGCGTGTGCCGCATCATCTCCTCGATATCGCTCATGCAGATGTTGTATACACGGCAGCAGATTTCAAGCGTGATGCACTAGCAGCGATCAGAGATATCTACGAGCGTGGCAAGATACCATTCGTCGTGGGTGGCAGCGGATTATATATCGATGGGCTACTACTTGACTATCGGTTTGGGCCGAGAGCACATGAGTCATTACGTAAACAACAAGAAAATGTATCAATAGATGACTTAAAGGTGATGCTAAAAAATCAACATATTGAAATACCTCAAAACCACAATAACCGACGGTATTTGGTCAGAGCATTAGAACAAGGAGGTGTCAACAAACAGAGGAGTAATGTGCTCAGTGATCAAATAGTAGTTGTAGCAATCGCAACAGACAAACAAAAGCTAGAAGCGCGTATTAGGGCGCGTGCTGATGAAATATTTGCTGCCCCAATCATTGAAGAGGCAAAGACGCTCGCGCTTCGTTATGGGTGGGAGCACGAGAGCATGAGCGGAAATATTTACCGGATCATTAAGCGTCTTATTGACGGCGAGTTATCGCTACTTGATGCGAAGGAGCTATTTGTTATCAAAGATCGTCAACTCGCCAAGAAACAAATCACATGGCTCAAGCGACGCGAGTATGTGCAGTGGCGATCGCTCAATGATGCGAGGGTATACTTGAGTGAGATTCTTGAGAGATCGTAATCTATTCGTTTATCTCTCATCCTTCTTTCATCTAGTGTAGTGTGCTACTATAGTACTCGATAAAGAGAGGGAAAATTTCTGTGATTGACGCATTATTTGGCTCAAAAACCCGAGTAAAACTGTTGCACCTATTTTTGAACAACCCTAACAGGGCTTTTTATGTACGCGAGATTACACGTAAGATTGATGAACAGATCAATTCTGTTCGTCGTGAGCTCGCAAACATGCTCAGTATCGGCATCATCAAGAGTGAGACCAGCAACAACAGGCTCTATTATGAGATTAATCAAGAGTATCCGCATTACAAGCCGCTGCATGAGATCTTTTCTGATACGAAGGCCGGTACTGCTACGGTTGAGGCAAAGGTTGATGCAAACGATTGGCCAAAGCGCCTCAAATCACTCGGCGACGTACGAGTATTGATATTCTCAGGAGGACTTGTCAAAGGATCAACAAGTGATATTGACGTATTGATTGCTGGTGATACAAACAAGACTCAGGTAAAGAAATTTATAAAAGAGCTTGAGGAAGAAGAAAACCGCAGTCTCAATTTTGTCGTTATGAGCTATCAAGACTTTTATTACCGTCTGAGTATCCGTGATCGATTTGTCGTTGCCATCACGTCAGGCAAGCATACAGTCATCGCTGATACTGAAAATATTGTAAGTGATGTATAAATAAAGGAGATTCTATGGAGCTATCATACCGCGGAGGCAACTGTGTCGAAATTGCTGTCAAAAAAGAAACACTTGTGATCGATGGCAAACTGTCATTGCTTGGTTTGAAGGATAT
>CAZHUZ010000034.1:0-4997 GCA_964535835.1 uncultured Candidatus Saccharibacteria bacterium
ATGCACCCGTAGCTCAGCGGATTAGAGTGAGGGCTGCCAGTGGCAGTCCGCAAGGGAGTCCACTCTTGCAAACTAGTTTTGCAAAGATGTGGCGACGGGGTCGCGCAAGCGTGACTCTGTCTTCGGCCGAAGACTCGGTGCAAGAAAACGTTAGAGAGGGTATAATCATCAACACGCACCCGTAGCTCAGCGGATTAGAGCATCTGTCTTCGGAACAGAGGGTCACACGTTCGAATCGTGTCGGGTGTACCATGCATATTATGAAAATTTCTCACAACACTCTTCTCGCACCATATACTTCTCTCAAAGTGGGCGGACCTGCTGAGACACTGATAACAACCGAAACATTTCCAGAAACCCTTGATGCCATAAAAAGCGCTCAGGACACTTTATGGTTTTTAGGATTTGGGTCAAATAGCTTAATTAGTGATTCAGGACTATCCGGATCAACTATCATGTGGCGCGGCGGCACCGTATCTGTCGACGACACAATAGTCACTGCTGATGCAGGTATGTGGTGGGACACAGTCGTCAAAACAGCGATCGATCATGGGCTATGGGGTATGGAACTAATGAGTGAAATCCCTAGCAGCGTTGGCGGTGCTGTCTATGGGAATATCGCTGCGTATGGTCAGCAAGTGAGCGATACTCTCGAATGGGTCGAGGTATATGATAAAAGATCAAAGCGGATTAAAAAATTGCAGCGAGATGAAATGTCATTTACCTATCGCGCTAGCTCATTTCAAGAAAATTCTGATTACATACTACTGCAAACTTGTTTTCGTCTGTCGCGAACACCTCTCCATGAGTTTAAATACGATACTGCTGTTGCGATAGCTCAAGAACTCGGTCTCGATGACACGAGTCTTGCTCATCGTCGTGAGATCATTATCGAGACTCGTCAACGTGCCGGATCAATCTATCATCCTGATGGCGAATACGAACGAACCGCGGGATCGTTCTTTAAAAATCCGATGGTAACCACCGAGCAGGCTGAGATGCTCGCATCATTCGATGAAACAGGAAAAACTCTTGAGCGCATACAAAACCAAAGTCGAATCCATGGCGGCGACAGCCATCGTGCTTCGGCTGCACATGTACTGCTTGCAGCCGGCTTCAAACGCGGGCAGACATGGGGCAATGTACGGCTCCATCCGTCACATGTATTAAAGATATCAACACTCCCAGGCGCCTCTGCACAAGAAGTTTATGATGTCGCCAATGAAATCATTACGACAGTCAAAGAAAAACTATCAATTGATCTTGAACCAGAAGTAAAGTTTCTCGGAAAGTTCTAATACTAATACGGCAAAGGAAAATCACGGACAAAGTCTCTGACTTCATCACGCAATTTTTCGAGTCCAGCCGTATCATCACGAAGCTCAATCGCTTGCTTCATCCACTCAGCAATTTTTGACATATGCTCCTCACGAAGACCACGCGTCGTCAATGCGGGTGTACCAAGGCGAATTCCGCTCGGTCGAAATCGAGGCAACGTGTCATCAGGAATGGCATTTTTGTTTAATGTCAGCCCAATCGCATCCATTGCCGTTTCAGCTTCATGACCATCTATCCCAAAACTTGTATAAACATCGGCAAGAATAAGATGATTGCTTGTCCCACCAGTTATAAGACGAAATCCACGCGCCTGCAGCTCATCAGCTAAGTGCGATGTGTTACGAATAATTTGCTGAGCATAGCTGGCAAATTCTGGCCGAAGTGCCTCATCAAAACAAACTGCTTTTGCCGCGATAACGTGCATATGTGGACCACCTTGCGTGCCAGGAAATACTGCGCGATCAATCAGCGTTGGGATATTTTCAATGATCTTTTCAGGTGCCTGAAGCGGGCTACTTACCGTGCCCATGCTTAGTATTAGTCCTCCACGCGGACCACGAAGTGTTTTGTGCGTCGTCGTCGTCATAACATGAAAACCAACATCGAGAGGATTGGTCGCAACACCACCTGCGATCAAACCGGCAATATGCGCCATATCAGCCATTAGCAGTGCTCCGACCTCATTACCGATATCGACAAATTTTTTATAGTCTAACTCTCTTGGGTATGCAGAAAACCCAGCAAGAATTATTTTGGGACGATGCTTCAAGGCTAGCTCACGCAGCTCATCATAATCAATCTCGCCAGTCGTGACATCTTTCATCTTGTAGCGAACAAAGTTATACAACTGAGCGCTCCTTGTCACCGGCGCACCGTGCGTCAAGTGTCCTCCATGGCTCAGATCCATAGCGAGAACGGTATCTCCTGGCTCAAGCCAGGCATGATAGACCGCCTCGTTAGCAGGAGCGCCCGAATGGGGTTGGACATTGGCATGATCGGCACGAAATAATTTCTTGGCACGATCGATTGCAAGCTGTTCTAGCTCGTCAGTAAATTCTTGGCCACCATAATAGCGCTTACCAGGATAGCCTTCGGAATATTTATTTGTAAATACACTCCCAAGTGCCTCTAAGACGTCTAGGGATACGTAATTTTCTGACGGAATTAGTTCTAATCCGTCCTGCTGACGCCTAGTTTCATCATCGATAAGTTTTTTGACCGTAACATCTTTCATGGGTATACTCCTGCTTTATTCTATTACCACTACAAAAATGTTTCGTGTCTTATATCATACCGATTATTATACCATTTTTATTTTACTTGACAATATACCATCTATGATATATATTTATGATATATGAGTGATTACAAGAAAAAAATTGGTACCTTAATCCGACAAACTAGGACCGAACGTGGCATGACACAAAGCGAATTTGCCAATTCGCTAGGTACTAGCCAAAGCGCGGTAAACCGTATAGAAAACGGTGGCCAAAATGTTTCATTGGAGATGCTTGCCCGGATTGGTGAGGTGCTAAGCAGTAACATCGTCTCGCTCAATACAACCGGTAATAACCTTGAGATACATGGAGGTAGAAAACTACACGGTGAAATCGATGTCAAAACGAGCAAAAATGCCGCTGTTGCCCTACTCTGCTCCGCTCTCATAAACAAAGGAACGACTACTCTCCACCGTGTCGCACGCATCGAAGAAGTCAATCGCATCATAGAGGTACTCAATAGTATCGGTGTTAAGACAAAATGGGTTGAGCCGCAAAATGATCTCATCATCACTCCACCCTCTCGGCTCAAACTTGAAAATATGGATATCGAAGCAGCCAAAAAAACCCGTACAGTCATCATGTTTTTAGGCCCACTTCTCCATCAATACAAATCATTTCGCCTGCCATATGCAGGAGGCTGCAGTCTCGGTACTCGCACTGTCGAGCCGCATCTTGATGGTCTAAAACATTTTGGACTCGATGTATCGGCAGAAACTGATTATTATCAAGCAACTGTTAAAAAAGCTTCACCAAAACGTACAATATTGCTGACAGAGCGAGGCGACACTGTTACCGAAAACATTTTGATGGCAGCGGCACTCAATGATGGTGAAACTACTATTCGAAATGCCAGCCCAAATTACATGGTGCAAGATGTATGTTTCTTTTTGCAAAAACTGGGGGTTAAGATTTCCGGCATTGGCACCACCATACTTCGTATCCAAGGCCTCAAGTCAATCAAAAAAAATGTTGATTATTATCCTAGCGAAGATCCTATCGAAGCAATGAGCTTCATAGCAGCGGCTATCGTCACACACTCAAAACTCACAATCAAACGAGCACCGATCGAATTTCTCGAGCTGGAAATTGCGACGCTTGAAGGTATGGGTCTCCATTATGTGCTATCCGAGGAATATCTTGCGCGTAATAATCACACTCGATTGGTCGATATCACAATACACCCATCTACGCTTGTCGCTCCAAAGGACAAGATGCATGCGCTTCCTTTCCCTGGTATAAACATGGATAATTTGCCGTTTATGGGCCTCATCGCAACAGTCGCCGAGGGACGTACGCTTGTTCATGACTGGAGCTATGAAAATCGTGCTATCTACTTTACTGAACTCACAAAATTAAACGCCACTGTCGAGTTACTCGATCCTCATCGTGTCTACATCACCGGTCCGACAAAATGGAAATCTGCTGAGATGGTGGCACCACCCGCACTACGACCGACCGTCGTTGTCTTGCTAGCGATGCTCGCGACACCCGGTGTATCAATACTGCGCAATGTTTATCAGATGGATCGTGGCTATGAGCAACTTGCAGCACGTCTCAATACTATCGGCGCCGATATACAACCACTTATTAGTCTCTAGACTATTGCGATACTGTCTTTAATTTTGGGCCAGATTCAGTCCAGGCTACGGTTCCGACCGGTTGTGCTTCGATCACTTCTCGCCCCGCTTCGGGACCACGCAAGTCACACGAATACATCGTTAGTTTTGCGTCATTTGTCGCTGCTTCTATGGATACTTCAGTCGATGGGACTTTGTAGCGTTTTGTCACGCTATAGGCATAGCGTACGCCGCCATAATCAACAAATATCTGATCACCCTGCTCGAGCTTTTCGATATGATAAAACGGTGATTTTGCTCGTGTCTGATCCGGTGTCAGCCCGAGATTAAACCGATGTGCCGCCAGCACAAAATTACCACCTTTGATCGGGTCACCATTTTGCGGGACGCGGTGCCATGCACCACCTTCGAGTGTCTTTTCATCGACGCCAACTACTATTGCGACATCGATACCAATCTTTGGCACAT
The DNA here is from genome assembly GCA_964535835.1 of uncultured Candidatus Saccharibacteria bacterium. Classification (GTDB taxonomy): domain Bacteria; phylum Patescibacteriota; class Saccharimonadia; order Saccharimonadales; family Saccharimonadaceae; genus JAPUDQ01. The sequence continues at coordinate 4,664 of CAZHUZ010000034.1, forward strand.
AGAGGCGGTTGGTATCGAGAGCAGGCTGTCGCTGCTTTAGTGTCTTTGTGACAGCAGCTACTTCGGTATTAAGGGTGGCTGGCATCGATGGAGATAGTGTATTAAATAACAGATATGAACCACTGACGATACCGAGGAATGGCAATACCAGCAATAGCTTGCTCGATTTTTGACGCTCTACAATACCGTTTTTATAATGAAATTTCACTATCGATAGCCTCAGTTTTTATGTTGTTCGTCGCTCTCACGCGATTACCATAGACATTATAGCACACCTCAATATCCTGTCTATGGCAAATCGTGGTGACAAACCCGCCTCTGTTTGGTACAATAA
>CAZHUZ010000035.1:0-4766 GCA_964535835.1 uncultured Candidatus Saccharibacteria bacterium
CATGACACCCTGCTTAAAAGGCAGGTGCTCTAACCAGCTGAGCTACGGACCCGTACTAGCCGAAATAATATAGCATTTTGTATCTGTTATTGTCAATGCTTCTTGTCTTTATGATAACGACGACCAATAGAGCCGTGAATCATAAATGTGTCGATAAGCGCAAAGATAAGCGCCGCAACGATGACATAATTTTGCAAACTAGACATGATAACCAATGTATCTCGCACCAGCGCATCGTTCGTAGGTAGTACAGATGAAAGTGGACCAAGCACAAAAAACATCCCGAGTAATGCAAATCCGACAGCACCGAATACTGCTGCTCGTCGATCACGATATGTCGGACCACCAGCAAGTAGTAATAAGGCAGGACTAATGATCAAAATGATGCTCGCAAGAACTTTATAATCCATGCCGCCAATTGTTAGCATATTATGTCGCAGCAACTCCGCAATATACGGTGAAGCATATTGAGATAAAACCGTTCCTGCAGCTAACGCCAAACCCAACACGCCAAACCGACGACGAGTATAAAACGCAATTGCAAACAAGATGATTAGGAGTATCAAAATAACCATGATCGTCATACCACTATGATAGCATGCGTACTAACCGAGTGTATTATGCACCGATTTTATCTTTTTTATGACGACGTCCAGCATTCATCTCTAAGTATTCAATGATGGGAGTTGTGACATCACGCTCGGTTACTTTTTCGATGCCAAATCCAGGACTAGAGTTTACTTCGAGCACAAGTGGTCCATGCGATGAGCGCATAAGATCAACACCACAGAGATTGAGACCCATCGATTTAGCAGCTTTGAGAGCGGTCTTTTTCTCTTCATCAGTTAACTTAATCTTTTCGCCTTCTCCGCCTTGATGCAAATTTGAACGAAAATCATCATCGAGACTTTGACGCTTCATGCTTGCGATAACCTTGCCACCTACGACAAATACACGGATATCCATACCAGCTGATTCTTTGATAAACTCTTGCAGCAAAATATTTGTGCCGTCTGTGTCCATAACATGAAACGCTTGAAGTACTGATTTTGCCGCCTTTTTCGTCTCCGCCAGCACAACACCATTGCCATGAGTGCCGCGTGCGAGCTTGATAATAATCGGCGCTCCACCAAGATGCTCAATGAGATCATCGACGTCAGCGCTACCACGCGAAACCACTGTCTTTGGTATACCGACACCGGCACGAGCTAATAGCTGCATGCTACGCAATTTGTCACGCGAGCGCACAATTGATATTGAGCTCGTAATTGTATAAACGCCTTGCATTTCAAACTGCCGTACTATCATAGACCCATAGCGAGTCATGCTATTTGCAATGCGTGGGATAATTGCATCATATCCGACAAGCGGTTCGCCTTTATACCAAACCATTGGTTGAGACTTCTCGATGCTTGCATAGCAATCACGATATTTAATGACATCAACTTCATGACCACGTGCCTTTGCGATTTCCTTTAATCTTTTCGTGGAATAGTTCCCGGGACCATTTGATAAGATAGCAATTTTCATAGCTCTATGTCTCCTCGTTGATTTGCTGCATGATATTTTTCAAAAAATGCCTTAGGGTCCTTTTTAAATTCTTCGTGAAATTTCATGGTTTTTTCCGTCTTATAAATACCTTTCGATACATCCACTAAAAACTTCCCCTTTAGTAAACGGCATCCGATCAGTACTGGAAAGCTATTATGCGATCTATCAGCTAGTGTAAATGATCCCTTCACTCTGCGCCCAGCAATTTCAATCGTCAGAAATACTCGGTATCGCACCTGTCGAGCACCATTCGAGCTTCGGATCAAATTTACCGAATAGTTACGTGTTCGATGTCGCTTACCAGTATGATACTCTGAGCCTTTTGCAAACAGCACAAATGACAATACATGATCATCATCGATGTTGAGCTCTGATGCCCAAATCGATGAGATATCCGCTCCGGTATCAACCTTAACTGGCACATTTTTTATACCATCCCCAGGAATATCTGCATTTTCGTTGCGACCAATAATAACCAGTTCTTTCATATTTGTATCCATATTCTACACCCTACTATACTCTGCAAGTAATTTATCTACATATACTGTCGGCAAATCCTTCATCGGTTTACCCGATGATGGCGTCATGTGGAGTCCGAAACTTGGCGAGGCATTAATTTCTATCAAATACCATTTTTCTCGTTCTTCATCGTACATAAAATCAACACCACATATAAATGTTCCGGCAATTTCTGAGATGGCTATGGCATTTTGTATCATTTTTTCCGGCACTTTATCGCCGCATTCTTCAGCACGTCCACCCGTTCCTATATTTGCCGTTCCAACAACCTTTACGACCTTGCCAGCATCATGAATAGCAGCCAACTCATCCTGACTCAAATATCGTTTGGCAGCCTCAATATCAATCTTATTAAGTTTTTCTGTATACGGTATACTGCCACGATCGGGATTATCAGCATTTTCTTGTATCATTAGCTCCATAACTGTACGCTCGCCATCACCAATTACACTCGCCGGTGTACGCCTCACAGCACAAACATATTCACCACCAATGACCAAGACTCGAATGTCTTCACCTTGTATAAATTCTTGTAACAATATCTTTTTGGACTCGCTATACGATAAGGCTTCTTTTATGGCCGGCTCTAGCATATCGATCTGGGTAATATTTGTTGTTACGCCATTTCCATGAGATCCATCAGTCGGCTTAACAACTATATGTTCGGAAGTCTTGAGGAATTCTATAGCGCCCTCTAAATCATCGTAGATAGTGGATTTTGGTGTAGGTATATCAGAATATCTTGATGCAAATTCATAGGTTAGTTGTTTGTTTTGAGCGATCGACGAGGCCGCTGCAGATGACGCGTCGGGGTTTGCCCCGATAATCTTTCGCAATTCGCCATTATATTCAAATGCTAGAACAGGCGCTTTCGTGACATGAATGATACTTACATCAATACCGCGTCGCGTTAACTCATCAAAGATAGATTGAGCTGTGATCTTAAGCATGACTTCTCCAGCCAATCGGCATTTTTAGTATTACTATTAATTACATATAATTATAGCATAATAACAAAAATATTTCAACATTTTTATAGCTTTAGGAAGTATAGCGAAGTGCTATATCTCTCTGTGTTGGATTCGTAGGATCAAATTTGCCTTTCATGGCAAAATCAAGCATTGTATAATCCCTATCTCTATATGATTCGTCAATGTATTGTATTGCTTTAATTGCTCCTGCAAGATAGGCAAGATCTTTATTGTAGGTAACGATAGTAGTACAGCCTGTCTTTTCCTTTAAGTCCGGCGGCGTTCCTCGAAATATACGCACACAATTCGTATACGCTGTATTCCTCGCCTTTGCTATATCTTCTTCAGTGACGTCGCCCAAGTCTGTTTTTTGCAGCAAATTATACCGCCATGTTTTCTCAAATACTGATCTGAAGTCATCACCTTCGGCTGCAAGCGCAACTCCAAGATAATAGTTAATCTTTCCTCCGCTCCACTGCGCTTGCTCGCCATCCATACCTGCCTCTATTACTGTAGCGAAGCCTTCCTCAAATGTGAGATACTCTGAATCTTTTGTATATAACCCCGTACCCAATACCGGCAGCGTAGTTTTTAAACCATCAATCGCTTTTTGACCATGATGACCAAATTCGTGATGATTCCTTGTAAACAGCATTCTGCTAGTAGGGATCGGTTGCCGCTCAGTACCAACCTGCACTGCCATCAAAGGCGTCTCCCAAGACAGTGCCGTTTTACCCTGACTTGGAATAACCGACACTCCGGAAGTTCCATCTGGATCTCTGAGTTCAATGACTCTCTGAAATGCCTCTATGATATCATTTGGATCACAAGCATACTCTTCGCCATATTCTTCAGCCTTTTCATCCCAAAAGTTTTGTAACAATGCCTCAATATCAGCATTCTTTTCCTCAAAGTACTCTCCCGCCCAGGCAACAGCCTCACCGTATTCTGGTAACACCATTTCTGAGCCATCACCTCGACGCAAAGGGGAGACGGTAAGTCCTTCAGCAGAAGTAAACCCATAGATCAAGTCATCTCGTAACTGCGCTGCCTTACCAATAAACTCTTTTCCGTCTATTTCATTCCACACGGTGTTGAACGCTGCGGTAACTATTTCTTCTTGTGGCATTCCATATAATTGCTCGCTGAGAGATTTTGCCTTTGAGGCTAGCTCATTTGCAACTTCAGCGTCTCCCCTATCGGCCGCATAGTTCAGTTGTGCGAGTATTTTTATAAAATCCATTTCATCCATGCGATATCCCAGCGTCTCCTGAAGAATGCGCCGTGTATCTGGTTCAGAAACAAGATGCTCTAACTTCTCGATCGCCTCAGCAAGGTGCAATATACCTTTATCCATTTCTGATAGATCATTTTCAAGCTTTGGATAGCGAAGTTGTGGATTTCTTGTTTTTCCATCAAGAAAATCAGCCTTCTGGTGCGTCGCATCATTAGACAACATCTCATATGACTGAAAGCCTGCTTCGGGCAGAGATGTTGGCTTCAAGAGCTCTAGTACTTCAGACTGCCTACTGCTATCTTTTTCTATTTGTTGGTTTTCACTATTCACTATTATTACTTTATATCATCTTAAGCAGTTTATGTCATCCATGCCCTCAGGAGTTATCACTATTAGAGCTATTAAAATAAACTTCGACTAGAGCGAGTATCAAACTCCTGTAATAACTCACGTTGTTTTTTATTTAACTTCGTCGGTGTATCGACAAT
>CAZHUZ010000036.1:0-4746 GCA_964535835.1 uncultured Candidatus Saccharibacteria bacterium
CCTGGCCAAATCAGCCGTACTAATATATCTGCAAAGAGAATAATAATAATGCTCACCACTAGTGTAATCAGCGCCATAAAGTTGATCATGCTATAACTGAGACGCCACGCAGACCATTTGTTGCCTGTAGATAATCGCTCGTTAAAAACTGGTATGAATGTGACGCTCAGTGCACCGCTCGTCAACAAAAAAAACATAAAGTCAGGAATGATAAATGCCACCGTATATGCATCAAGTCCGACTGGATAACTGCTGTAGGTACTATTGAGCAACCGATCCCGAAACAGCCCCAAAATGCTAGCGAGCAGACTAGACCCGGCCAACAACGCCGCGGCTGCCTTGATCGGCAACCGTGTATTGGCGCGATTCATCACGCTACGTACTCGGCTAATTGGGCGCGATGGCTGCTTTTCCATAGAGGGAATAAAGCGCTAATACAGTGCAGCGCTATGCGGCAAAGACGCGCCCTTGAGGAGCTCCTTGACTCGCTCTTCGTCTATTGTTTCTTCTTTGAGCAACGCCGCAGCAAGCGTATCAAGTTGTTTTCGATTGTGCGTAATGACTGTTTCTGCACGCTTGGCCGCTTCACGAATAAGTTTTTCTACCTCGTCATCAATCAATTTTGCCGTTTCATCACTATATGGTCGCTCATGAACCATACGGTCAAACATCATCCCGCCATTGTCCTCATGGAATACTTGATCACGGAGGCCACTGCCCATACCTTGTTCGATCACCATATCACGAGCAATTTCCGTTGCTTTACGGAGATCTGATCCGGCGCCTGTTGTCACCCGATCATCACCAAAAACTACTTTTTCAGCTATTCGTCCACCAAGTGCTCTCGCCAAAACATCTTTGAATTCAATCACACTAGTATAAACTTTATCCTCCGGCGGCAAAAACCATGTCACGCCACCTGTCCCGCCACGCGGGATAATGGTAACCTTGTGCACAGGATCACTATCAGGCAATACATGCCCCACAATTGCATGACCTGCTTCGTGATAAGCAGTGAGCTTTTTGTCAGCTTCGTTCATAATCTTTGCTTTTCGCTCAGGACCGATAGAAACTTTTTCAAGCGCCTCCGTCACATCAGCATTGGTGATTACTTTACGATTAGCACGAGCCGCTTTGATAGCCGCTTCATTCACAATATTAGCAAGATCCGCTCCAGAGCTTCCCGCCGTCTTAGCTGCCAGCGCATCAATATCTACTGATTGATCAATTGGTTTGTCTTTCATATGGACGCGCAAAATAGCTTCCCGATCTTTACGATCAGGCAGGTCAATATTAACGCGTCGATCAAAACGTCCAGGACGAAGTAATGCCGGATCGAGTACGTCTGCACGATTGGTTGCCGCGAGCACAATCACATTGGTGCCCGTCTCAAATCCATCCATCTCAACCAATATTTGATTAAGCGTTTGTTCGCGCTCGTCATGTCCACCTCCCATACCGCTACCACGACGGCGTCCAACAGCATCAATCTCATCAATAAAGATAATGCATGGTGCATTTTTCTTGGCTTTTTCAAACAAGTCTCGTACACGCGATGCACCGACACCGACAAACATTTCGACAAATTCGGAACCGGAGATAGAAAAGAACGGAACACCGGCTTCACCAGCAACAGCACGCGCCAACATGGTTTTACCTGTGCCTGGAGGGCCAACCAACAACACGCCTTTTGGTATACGCGCTTTGACATCAGCAAATTTCTTGGGGTGTTTGAGAAAGTCAACTACCTCAACAAGATCTTCTTTGGTCTCATTGCTACCGGCAATATCATCAAAAACAACTTTTTCTTTATCACTCCCGTATAGTTTTGCGCGGCTTTTGCCAAATCCCATCGCCTGGTTGCTTTGACCCTGCGCCTGACGAAACATAAACAGGAAAAGACCGCCGATCAACAAAACTGGCAAAAATATACTGAGCAAATTCATCAGTGTCGTGCCAGTCTCGGATGGTGCCTTGAATTGTACTTCGACTTTTGCGTCTTTACTCAGGCCTTGTTCGTAGACAGATCCTTCGCCGATGAGCGCTTTTTCGGTTGCTTTGGCCGTATCGTTCTCGCCTTTTGGCACAACATAGACGCTACGTCCCTCGATGATCAGTTTACCGACTTCACCTTTATTGGCTCTAGTATAGATATCATTCCACGATTTTTCAGCTGCTTTGCCAGGTTGAGCAAAAACTGATACGAGAAATAATGCTATAACAAATAGCGACGCCCAAAATAATGAGGCACGAATCGCATTTGATTTATTTGGGATCTGATTTTTTGGACGCTTTAAAGCCATTAGGTTTCCTTGTTTGATCGCTAATTTTTCTCATGTTATTTTATCAGATATCAGATGACGAAACAATTACACCCTTGCGAGTTGCGACAAATATATCGCCATTTTGAAGCAATCGCTTGCCGGGTTGCGCAGTCAGCACAAACAACCATAGTCGGTTTGCCATATCTTCGGTCAGTGCGTACCCGCACCATTGACGAAGTATTTCATGAGCGACCGATCGGTCAATCATCGACAAAAAATATCGATTGATCTCTCTGCCGAGGACTGCATATTGCATCACTGATTCAATCAAATCTTGGGTATCATGATTTATACGGCATTGCGTCTTGTAAAGATCCCAGAGTTTTTTACGTTGCTCTGGAAGTAGTCTTGGTACTGCCAAATACCGTAGATAATTACGTAGATATCGTACATCTTGATTGGTCTCGTCTTCGCGCCATTCGATGTGGTGATCGATAGCATAACGAATAATTTCTGCCTTTGATACGCCTAGCAGAGGCCGCAATACGCGATCATGTTGCCGCAGTGATGACAGACCGCGCCAACTTGTGCCGCGTACGAGATTGATCATAATCGTCTCAAATACATCATCTTGATGATGGGCAGTTATGAGCGCCTCCGCCTGGTACTTTTCTCGCAGTTCAGTCAACCACTCCAACCGATGACCTCGAGCAGTTTCCTCTGCAGTTCCTTCACCAAGAGAAAGTTCAATTGATTCATAGGTATACCCCAAGCTTTGAGCAACTGACGCCACAAACTGAGCATCACTGCTACTATCTTGACGTATACCGTGATCAACATGAGCAGCAACATATCGAGCACTTTTCGGCAATGAGATATTGTGAGCACGATCAGGATGAGAAATCATATCGAGCAATACCATCGAATCAATACCCCCAGATACTGCTACCACAAACGTCGCTTGTCTATCCATGATTGTTCTAAGTATAACGTAGCTATTTTTTTGCGCGTGGTAATCGAACCGTAAATGTACATCCCTCACCGAGCGTACTACGAACACGCAGCTCTCCGCCCATCGCCTCTGCGATACGCTTGGCAATTGATAGGCCTAGCCCATGACCTTCGACATTGGCTTTTGTGCGCGATGTATCTGCTCGATAAAACCGATCAAATATCTTGGGGATATGCTCGCTGCTGATACCTATACCGTTGTCCTGAACATCAATATCAATATGACTATCTTTGTGGCGAGAACTCACTGTGATATTACTTTTAGGCGGGCTATATTTGATCGCATTGTCGAGAAGAATAGAAAGTACATCAGTCAACCCCGCCTGATCCGCCATTGCTTTTTCTCTGCCAACAGTATTGTCGATGACTATATGTTTTGCTTGGGCGGCTGCGATCGATTGGTTGACCGCATCAATCGCCGATGCCTCAACCCATATCGGGGAAATTTCTCTACGCGACTTATTTGCTAGCATGAGGAGCCTCTCGGTTAGTGTTTGTAGGCGATTCACTTCGTCGAGTGTGCTGAGGAGAATTTTTCCACGGGATGCTTTGCTGGATTGTTTATCACGCAACTCAACCTCAATTTCTGAGCGCATCACCGCCAATGGTGTACGGAGCTCATGAGCAGCGTCTGAGCTGAATTGTGCTTGGGACTCCATAGCATCACGGATGGGACGAAGCGTCCGCCGAGCCAATAGATAGCTGGCAATTCCTCCAGCAGTAATCGTAAAAATATTAAACATTACGAGGTTGGTGATGAGATAACGATTGCTTATTTCGATTCGCTGCTGTCGGCGTTCATTAAAATCGCCTATTTCATCAATGATAACCATGTCCACCCGTCGTGGCCCTGCCGCTCGCTCAAATTCATGGGAAGCCAATGTATATACGATGACGCTAAAAAACAGGCTTAATACGACGAGTATCAGCAAATACCAACCTGTTAGGCGCACTGTTGCAGAATCGAATAGTTTATTTGAGCTCATCTATGCCTCAAGTTTGTACCCAAAGCCACGAACGGTGTGGATGAGTGGTCTTTTATTTGGAAATGGCTTATCGATTTTGTAACGCAGATAACCGATATATGCCTCAACAGTATTTGGCAGCACATCACTATCAAAGTCCCAGACGTGGTTGATAATGTTAGTTTTGCTCAAAACACGACCGTGATTGCGCATCATATAATCCAACAATGCAAATTCTGTTTGAGTCAGCTCAACTACTTTGTCGCCGCGCTTCACGACATAGCCAATTGTATCAAGAGTCAGATCACCAACTGACAATACATTACCTATTGCAGCTGATGGTCGACGCATCAATGCGCGGATACGAGCTAATAATTCTTCAAAGCTAAACGGCTTCGTCAAATAATCATCTGCACCGGCATTGAGACCGGTGACACGATCACGTATTTGCGCTTTGGCGGTCAGCATTAGTATTGGCGTTTTATTACCAGAACGACGGAGTCGCT
>CAZHUZ010000037.1:0-1333 GCA_964535835.1 uncultured Candidatus Saccharibacteria bacterium
TTGTGCCGTGCTGGCAGCAACGCTTGTCACCGTAGATTGGATATCGTCAGGTGTGTATGCTTGCAGCGCAGGTAGTGTCGTCGATGCCATCCAGCCTCGTACAAACCCGAACAGGCAGTAGATACTGATAGTAACGAGCGACGTGTTGATGGCCAGCGTTGTTGCTGCCAGTATAAATGTGATACTACCAACAGCAAATTGCTGCCACTCAGGTAATTGCTCTGACCACCTGTGAGCGACAAATGAACCGACACTCACCATTGCAAGGTTGAGAGCCCATCCGACCCCGATAATCTGTGCTGGCACACCAGCCAAAATCATCAGCGGTGTAAATAGCCAAATCAACGGATGCGTGACAGTACGACCGATAGCATAGGCGAAAATTCGCCATGCAAGAGGTCGATGACCATGCAGTGCGTAATGAGCGATATTTGCCATATCACGCAGTGGATGGGTCTGCGTCACACGCCTCTCACCTACCTCTTTGATGAAAAGTGATATGAGTGCGCCCATCAGGTAGGTCGCTGCTGACAGCCCAATTGCTAGACGTGGCTGTGTCGCTCCGACGATACCGCCGATGATCATGGCGATCATCTCGCCGATCGGTCGGAGAGTATTGGTGGCGGCCGCTAGTTTTTGGTAGCTGATCTTGAGCGATTGTGCGTACGCACGTAACAGTCCAATGTCAGCACCACTACTAAAAGCGATCCCAATTCCAATCGCTATCTCAGCGATCACAACATCGCTAAACGACTCAGCAAATGCGTAGTAGAAAAATCCAGCACTTGCCGTCAGGTCACCAAATACATTACACCAACGACGACTAAATCGGTCTGCTAGCCATCCAGTTGGGATGTTGAGCAGTAAAACTGCAATAGTAAACACTGCTTGACTTGCTCCCACCTGGGCTAGGCTCATACCAATCTCGTCTTTGTAGAAAACATTGAGAATCGGCATGGCAAAGATCATGGCAGTGATAACCATTTCGAGCTGCAGCAACCGTACGTTGCGCCAGAGCGATTGCGTATTCATAAGAATTCCCTTCATAGTTTATGGAGATGATAATGTGCGTCGCTTCGATATATCGGAGCGAGAGGGAGTCTCCGACGCTTTTGGGATGAAAAAACCTCCAGTCGGAGGCTCGCTATCGATTCGTATATTTTTTTATCTAAGAAACTATAGGAGCCACAATGCTATTTGCCTGCATGACAACATAATTAATCGCCACATTGCCATGTAGTGGGGAGAGATAGATTGTGAACTCAAATCTGTTCATGATTTGACAATATCACTATTTATATGATTAGTCAATAGCATTTTACCAACTGCCGCT
>CAZHUZ010000037.1:1433-4548 GCA_964535835.1 uncultured Candidatus Saccharibacteria bacterium
TTTGTCTTTTTGCCCTATTCCCCAGCTTCTAGCAACGTTGAGACTAAAGTTTTCGATATAATCGTCTTTGATTTCGGGTACGATGATGATGCCGAGTTCGACGCTCGTCTGTTTTTTATAGTTTGCAATCTTGTCATTAAGCGACGTTTTTTCTTCGGGTGATAGGATATTGGCTTGATCTAAGACATAGCCGTCTGATGGTGCTGCGGGGATTGGCATATCGGCGTGAGCAAATGAGATGAAACTGATAGAGAGAAAAAACGTGAATGCGGCGAAAAGTATGAGGTTTTTTAATAACAACGGTCGTTTCATCCGCCAACTGGTGGATGGTCGCACTTCCTCTTCCAGGGTCCTGTCAGCCGTTCCGCCCCTAAAAATTTTTTCGTCGAATGAAAAACATTTTTGGGTGCTGCCCCGACGACTGCCATCCTGGGCTGGCGCGATAGAGCGTATCTTCATGCTTACCTATTGGGCTGGTTGTGGTTCGGTTGTTGGAGTAGGTGTCGTGTTGAAATCTACTTTTGGTACATTTTCGGCGCCTTTGTCGGCCGTAAAGTATGGGAATTGGTCAAAGCCAAAGATACCAGCTGAGATATTGGTTGGGAATCGCTGAATCTTTGCGTTGTAGGCTTGAGCCGTCTTGCCATAATCGGCACGAGCAACCTGGATACGATTTTCGGTGCCTTCGAGCTGGGTCATGAGGTCTTGAAAGGCTTGAGTGGCTTTGAGTTCAGGATAATTCTCGCTAACTGCAATTAGTCGGCCAAGTGCCTGGCTGAGCTCACCTTGTGCCTCCTGGTATTGTTGGACTTGCTCGGGTGTTGCTTTGCTTGGATCGATAGTGATCTGTGTCGCTTTGGCACGTGCAGAAATAACTGACTCGAGAGTAGATTTCTCAAAGTTTGCGTCACCTTTGACGGTCTCGACAAGGTTTGGTACGAGATCAGCACGTCGTTGGTATTGAGACTGTAAATTATTTATTGACCCACGTACTGATTCGCGTGAGGTAACAAGGCCGTTGTAGCTGGCAGCCAGTAGCATGCCAAATACGATGACAACTGCGGCAACTATCGAAACTAATGTCCATGGTTTTTTCATATATTTTCCCCTACGTTATATATACGATAGTATAAACCATCAGTTGCCAAAATGTGTGAAGTACCTCACTAATTGGACGAGGATGATAGAATTATTTTATGCGAAGTAAATACAAACAGCTTAAAAATGATATAGCCCAAGAATATCGTGACCATAGAACACTGTTTTATATACGGTTAGCTATATTACTACTTGCCATTGCCCTCATCGTCGTAAAACGAAGTATTTGGACACCAGATACGCTGCTTATTATTGTAGTCGTGATTGGATTTGTGTTTGGTCAAGCTAAAGAGTTTATCTATCGTTTTGTACCGTTCCTCGGTATGCTGGTCGTCTATGATGGCTTTCGTGGTATCGCTGACGACCTCAATAAAAATGTGCATTTCTGGGAGATGATTAACTTTGATCGTTGGCTCGGTATGGGACAGATCGTCAGTTCTCATTTGCAACAATGGTGGTGGCATGGCCATGTCACGTGGTTGGAATGGTATTTTTATTTCCTTTATACACTCCATTTTTTGGTGCCGCTCGTTGTTGGTGTGCTGTTATGGAAATTACGACCACGACTCTATTGGCCGTTCGTTTGGTCAATTGTCGGGATTAGCTTTGCGGCGTTTATCACCTATATTGCATTCCCTGCTGCTCCGCCATGGATGGCTAAAGAATTAGGCTATTTGGCAGAACCGCTTCACCGTATATCAAGTGACGTCTGGTGGGCGATGGGTGTTGAGAACTTTTCAGAATTTTATAAAAATATCTCACCAAATGCTGTCGCAGCCGTGCCATCACTTCATTCGGCATACCCTCTCATTGCTGCATTGTTCGTGATACGTGCATTTACTTTTCGTCGCATGTGGTGGGTGTTAGCCTATCCCCTATCGATGTGGATTGGCGTTGTTTATCTAGGTGAGCATTATGTTTTTGATATCGTTGCGGCGGTAGTATTTGTTCTGATCGGAATGTATAGTGTTCGTCGAGGATTTCACTATCATCAAGCACGTAAAAAAAGCTTGTAATCGACGACTAAACTCGACTTTACTAGATGCTTTTGCTTGCGCTTGCTAGCATAGGCCACATAAAGTAGGAGTATATATGAGTTACGAAACAAATGTTCATGCCGCGCAGATGCAAATATTACGTCATTTGCTTCTTGCGGAGTCGGCACGATATTCTGAGCTACAAAAAAAGACCGATCTCAGTAGTGATCATTTCAATTTTCATATCACAAAACTTACGGATGTTGGCTATGTACAAAAGGACGATGATCGCTATCGTCTGACGCGTCGTGGCAAAGAATACGCAAATCGTATGGATACCGATGAAAATGTTATAGAAAAGCAGCCCAAACTATCAGTTGTTTTAGTGATTGAGCACGACGATGGGCGGATTCTTCAACAAGAGCGTCTCAAACAGCCATACTATGGATTTTGGGGATTCCCGACTGGCAAAATTCGTTGGGGTGAGACGATTATCGAAGCAGCAGCTCGTGAGCTTATGGAAGAGACGGGTCTGAACGCAACACTACGTGAAGCTGGTGTATTTCACAAGATGGACTACGACAAGATTACAAGTGAATTACTAGAGGATAAGTATTTTTGTATCATTCACGGGACTCATCCAACGGGTGAGCTCATAATTGATGCCGAGGGCCATCACAATGAATGGCTGGTGCATGAGGAGGTTCTACAAAAAGAAAAAGTATTTGAATCAATCAGGGAGACGGCAGAATTGGCAAAACGAGGAGGATTCCACCTCATCGAGAAAAAATACTATTATGACCCTGAGGAATACTAATGGACGTCATCTCACCCGAACTGCTATATAAGACTCGTGACGAGGCGATAGAGCTCGGTCGCATTGCAACGAGATTTGCGCGCGTCGAGCGTGCACCGCGCATGCCTGACGGAAGACGCGAGACCGATGTCGAGCATAGTTTTCACCTCGGATTGACCGCAGCAGAATGGGCGGCACGATTTTATCCTGAGCTCGATCAAGGACTCATCTCACAGTTTGCCAA
>CAZHUZ010000038.1:0-4377 GCA_964535835.1 uncultured Candidatus Saccharibacteria bacterium
AAAAAGAAACACTTGTGATCGATGGCAAACTGTCATTGCTTGGTTTGAAGGATATCACAGAGAAAGATGGTGTGTACTTATCAACACAATCAGGTTTTTTGATTGAACGTGAGGGAGCTGTTTCGATTGATGGTCCGGGTGAATATGAAGTACGAGGAGTCTCAGTAAAAGGCGTATCGTCAGAGCGTATGATTGATGGCGATGGGAGCAAAAAAGCGACTATTTATCGAATAGTTGCCGAAGGAGTTAGGCTGGTAGTAACAGGGCATGTACGGCAACCATTGACGGATGAAGAACTTGAAGCCATCGGTATTATCGATGTGGCTATTGTGCCTATCGGGGGCAACGGCTATACACTTGATGCGCACCAAGCTGCCAAGATTGTTAAACAGCTTGAGCCAAAGGTTGTTGTTCCGACACACTATGCTGATAATGCACTGAAGTACGAGGTGCCGCAAAATGATGCAGTGGAGGAATTCGTCAAAGAGCTCAGCGCTGCGCACGAAACCGTATCATCATACAAAATCAAAGGTGGCGTATTGCCAGCAACACTGACAGTAATGGAGATTACTCGTTCGTAGGTGTTGACCTCTAGGGGATAATCTAGTAAGATAGTACGAGTCTAAAAATATTAGTTAGGAAGCGATTATGGCAGCACGATGTGAACTTACCGGTAAAGGCAAACAATTTGGCAATAATGTTAGCTTTTCATTGCGCCGTACTAATCGTGTTTTTAAGCCAAATCTACAGAAAAAATCTTTTAAAGTAGACGGTCAAAAAGTCACGATGAATCTCAGTACACAAGCAATCCGTACACTCAAGAAAAAAGGCATATTGTAGAGGAGGGGCTCGCCCTTCAGCTAATAATCCGAAATAAGATCGTATTATTGCTCCCCCTAAAACCAGTGCATTGCACTGGTTATTAGTTTACAGCGGGTTTACCTAATTCTCGATTGAGTGAGTTTTTTGTATACTAGAGAGATGAATATTGATTTTGGTTATCTAGCACTGGTGCTCATTGTGATTTTGATCTCTATGACACTTCATGAAGCAATGCATGCGTTTACGAGCTATTGGTTAGGCGACACAACTGCGAAAAATGAGGGACGCTTAACACTTAACCCGATCAAGCATATTGATCCTGTCTTGACGATTGCGCTTCCTCTGCTCCTCGCAATAATGGGAGCTCCAGTCTTTGGAGGGGCTAAACCTGTGCCGTTTAACCCTCATAATATTCGCTATGGGGCGTATGGTGCCGCGTTGGTCGGTGTGGCCGGTCCGTTGACCAACTTGGTGTTATCATTTATCTTTTTTGCATTGTTTGCTGTGTTAGGCCAGCCGGGCGGTATAATCGGTACATTTTTACAGTTATCAGTGATCGTCAACCTTGGCTTCTTTATCTTTAATATGATTCCTATTCCGCCTCTTGATGGCTCACGAGCTCTCTATGCGCTGGCACCTGATGGCGTACGTCGTTTTATGGAGTTTTTAGAACAGTATGGGCTCGTGCTAGTGTTTATCATCGTCTTCTTAGCGAGTGCCCAGATTGGACAATTCATATCTGTTGTTATGCAAGCTATCTTGCGTTTTTACGGCACAATTTTTGGCGTGGTTATATAGATTTTCCTCGTCGTCGGAGGTATACTATAAGTGTCCTTTGATCATTTGGGGATTATGATTTCCTAACATCAAGATGACAGGGAGCTCAATATTTGTTCACCTCTTGGGGCGAACGTGAGAGCACCCACCTTACGCTTACGCGGGGGATTCATCTCTCCTCAGATATCGAAGGACACTTTGTTTATTTTGATATTACGGGATGTGGCGCAGCCTGGTAGCGCGCACCGCTGGGGGTGGTGAGGTCGCTGGTTCGAGTCCAGTCATCCCGACCACATAGAATAAGAAGGGAATACTATGAAACAAAAAGTTGTCACCAAGGCACTCATCAGACAGGATGGCAAGGTTCTGTTGCTTCGCCGTAAAGGTGGCCGTCCTTCGATTAACGGTATGTATGAACTGCCAGGTGGGAGGGTCCACATAAACCAGCAGCCGGAAGATGCGTTAGAACACGCGCTGTTAACTCATATTGGAGTGAGCACAGACACAGTCCAATTGGACGATGTGATGACATTCATAGACCCTGATGATCGTGAATTACAGTACGTTTTTATTGTGTTTGTCGTTAGCCTCAAGCCTGGTCAAAGAGACATACAACTGAGTCAAGAATATGATAAATACGTATGGAAAAAGTTGTCAGATATACAACTAAGTCAAATTACACAATCCACGCAACAATTACTTGGACTCGCCCAAATACCATTTTCAATTGATGGGAGACATGACCTTATAGAGGTAAATGATGCAAAAAAATCAACATCAAAAAAGATAATTGCCTATTCTGACGGTGGATCGAGAGGTAACCCCGGACCATCGGCAAGTGGCTATGTACTTATGGATGAACGTGGTGAAATAGTCTACGAAGGCGGCGCATATTTAGGCCATACAACTAACAATGTCGCTGAATATCAAGCCGTCTACTTGGCAATGCAAAAAGCACTTGAGCATGGTGCAACTATGATTGATATGCGCATGGATAGCCAATTAGTTGCGAATCAGATGAATGGTATTTACAAAATTAAAAAGCAAGAATTGGCAGTTATTCATCATCGCATTCAAGAATTATCATCACAATTCGAGAAAGTGTCGTACACCTATGTCGCTCGTGAATACAACAAGTTAGCGGATGGTATGGTAAATAAGGTTCTTGATGAGCATCAAAATACTACTGACAGTGATATAATACGGTAGTCAGACTATTAAATAGTTACTTGTACATTTGTACCAGAGGAAAGTCCGGGCAGCATAGGACAATGACAGTCGCTAACGGCGACCGGGGGCGACCCTAGGGAAAGTGCCACAGAAACGATACCGCCCCGCACCTTTTATAGCTATGATAAATCATAATGAGCGAGACCAAAAAGCGGGAACGTGTTCTTGATGAGCTGTAAAAGGTGCGGGGTAAGGGTGAAAGGAGCGGTGTAAGAGACCGCAGTCGACCACGGTGACGTGGAAGAGAGGTAAACCCTGTCTGCTGCAAGGAGATCTGGCCTCCGCCAACTGGCGGACTCGTCCGGTTGTGCCAGATCGATAAAACCGCTCGATCCCATGAGCAATCATGGGACTAGATAGATGACTATTCACGACAGAACCCGGCTTATCGATAGTCTGACGCTAAAACATCCTCAGTATTGAGGATGTTTTAGCGTCAGACTATATTACTTATTTTACTGACTTGACGATTGCAGCAAATGCGGCTGGTTCGCGAGCGGCGAGTTCGGCCAGTGTCTTGCGGTCGAGCTCAATACCTTTGGTTTTGAGATTATTCATCAATTTACCATAGGTTGTGCCGTTTTCTCGAGCGGCAGCATTGATGCGAGTGATCCACAGACTGCGTAAATCGCGCTTTTTGTTGCGTCGATCCCGGTAAGCGTACTCGAGTGCACGAGTGACAGCTTGTTTAGCAAGACGGTAGCTACGGGTACGAGCATGCTGCATACCTCGAGCGGCTTGCAATACTTTACGGTGTTTGGCGCGTGCAGTGACGCCTCGTTTGATTCTCATAATTAAACTCTCCTATAACCTGGCGAATTAAACGCCCAGGGCTCGTTTAACGTTTTTTGCAGTTTTGCCGATAATCTCAGAACTCGTTCCGATAACTCGTTTGCGGCGCTCGCTTTTGTGAGCGAGAAAATGGCCGGCAAATGCACGGCGGCGAATCAATTTGCCAGAGGCAGTTTGTTTGATGCGCTTGGCGGTACCTTTATGGGTTTTTAACTTTGGCATTATTTTCTCCTTACGGATACGCTGAGGTTACGGCCAGCCATGACCGGTTTCCCCTCGACGATTGCATCTTCTGCTAGCATTTCGATGATTTTATTCATCAGCTCATGACCGATTTCTTGATGAGCCATCTCTCGACCGCGGAAAAAGATCATAATTTTAACCTTGTCTCCATCAGTGAGAAACTCGCGAATTTTGCGTAGTTTGATCTCGAGATCGTTTTGTCCGATCTTGAGACCGAGTCTCATTTGTTTGACATCACCACCCTTGGCATTCTTGCGGTTCCGCTGTTGTTCCTTCATGCGTTGGTATTGGAATTTTCCCCAATCCACGATTTTGGCGACAGGCGGAGATGCCTGCGGTGATATCTCGACCAGGTCTAACCCTGCTCGTTCGGCTTCTGAAAGTGCATTTGTACGTGACATGATCCCTAGTTGTTCACCATCAGGACCTATCACTCGCAGTTCTGATGCTCGTATAGCACCGTTGATGCGAATCGATCGATTGTTTATACCGTCTCCTCTTATGTACGCGGCC
>CAZHUZ010000039.1:0-4261 GCA_964535835.1 uncultured Candidatus Saccharibacteria bacterium
GCAAAGATGTTGATGATAATGCTCGATACCCCAGGCATGGTCGTGATCTCACGGAGGTTTTTTATGAAGACGTCTTCGCCGGTACCGCCGCCGATATCGAGGAAATTGGCAGGTTTACCACCAGCGGCGTAGATAGTATCCATTGTGCTCATCGCCATACCGGCGCCATTGGCTATCACGCCAACCGTGCCACCCAGCGGAATAATGCTTGATGCATCGTGCTTATTGACGATAGCAGTATGACGAAACAGAGCATTATCGTCGATGAGCATTTTGCAGTCGGCGGCTATGAGCGTGTGCGTTTTGGTGAGCACGAGCGGGTTGATTTCGAGTAGTAGACAATCGTTGTCAACAAAACATTTTTCCAGTGGACGGAGCAATGTGTCTATGGCTGATCGTTGTAATGATAGTGAGTCACAAATTGTTTCATAAGTAGTATCGTTTTTGGTCTGGGATATGATTTTAACAGAGGCAGCGTTATCTTCGATGTCAATTCCACCCTGGGTAGACACAAGCCATTCGATGCGGCGTCGGTCGCGGTTGATGCGTAGTGCAAGGTACATTTCTCGGTCGATGGCGAGCGCTTCCTCGACAAGGATTGATGAGGGTACGAAGCCTTTGATTTCGAGATGATTGATCGATGATAATGCTGGTCGAAATTCATTGTCGTTGGCGACGAGCTTGATACCACCAAGTTTGCCGCGTCCCCCGACGGGTACTTGGCTTTTGAGGACAACGGGATAGGTGATAGTTGACTGCTCGGGCTTCGCACTACGGTCGATGAGGTAGCTATCAGGGGTAGCAATACCCGATGTACGGAGGAGTGCTTTGGCTTGGTGTTCGAGCAACTGCATATCTATATAGTATACGCGATTTTGTCGACCTCTGTTATAAGCGAAGCATTTGAGCGAATAGAGCAATCTCAGTTGGTGTATTCCGAGAATGCGCATGCTTACACGTAGTATACTAGGGGTGATATGAAGGTGTTGATCGATAAAATTACTGAAATAGTGCACGAAATGGGCGCTGATGGAACGGTCGTATTGTCACGGCCAGAATCGCAATTTGGTGACTATGCGACTAATGTTGCATTGCAGCTGAGTAAACAACTTGGGCGCAATCCCCGCGAGATCGCCGAAGGGATTGCTGAAAAAATCGCAATGCTGCCAGAGGTAAAAACGGTTGCCGTGGCCGGTCCCGGGTTTATCAATATATCGCTAACTGATGAAGCGTTGTTGAGCCAAATATATGAAAAACCAGCCAAAATTCGCCAAAACGAAACGATCGTTATCGAGACAAATAACCCCAATCCGTTCAAAGCGATGCATATTGGACATGCCTTTAATGCCATCGTCGCCGATACTATCGCCAATCTTCTCGAAGCGAGCGGCGCAGCCATCTATCGTGTGAGCTATCACGGCGATGTCGGTCTGCATGTCGGGAAATCTATGTATGGCCTACTGCGATATGTAAATGGTAATGCCGAGAAATTAACAGAGGTACCAGAGCACGAGCGTAATAGCTTTATGAGTCGCATGTATGCCGAAGGTGCGCGCGCCTACAAAGATGATGAAACGGCCAAAGCCGAGATTGACGAGCTAGCCAGGCAGTCATTTACTCGTGAAGATCCGATCTACGCGGCCGTTTATGAGATGTGTAAAGACTGGAGCTTTGAGCAGATTGATGAATTGGTGGCACGTCTCGGCAATCGTCCAATCGACCGTCGTTTTTTGGAGAGTGATGCCGATATGCGTGGGGTGAAAATTGTTCGCGACAACGTACCAAAGGTGTTTCAGGAAAGCGATGGGGCTCTCATATTTAAGGGGTCAGATCATGGTAGTTTTGACAACGTGTTTGTCGGGAAAAATGGCTTAGGGCTGTACGGTGCACGCGATCTGGGACTGATTCAGCTCAAAAATGAGCAGTATCATCCACATCATAGCTATATCGTTACCGCCGAGGAGCAAAAGGATTATTTCCGTGGTGTTCTCGCTGCGGTTGGGTTGGTCTGGCCGGAGCTAGCTGATGTCACGGTAAATATATCGACGGGTACGGTCAAGCTTTCAACTGGCAAGATGAGCTCACGAGACGGTGATGTTATCGAGGTTGCGTGGCTATTTGACCGCATTGCCGAAGCGATCGTCGAACGCGGCGGTGATCCGACGGCTGATGTCGTGGCTGGAGCGCTCCGCTACGCGTTCTTGCGGGTTCGTATCGGCAGTGATGTCATCTTTGACGTCAATGAGTCTGTCAGTATCCAGGGAAATAGTGGACCATACCTCCAGTACGCTCATGCGAGGGCATGCTCAATTTTGCATAAAGCGCCAGTCAAGAATGAAGAAGGAAGAATAAAGATTGAAGAGCTAATGCCGGATGAAAGAATGCTGGTGCGAAAAATCTCCGAATACAATAGTGTTGTTGAGCGTGCAATGAATGAACTGATGCCGCACCATATCTGCCATTATCTGTATGAACTTGCACAAGAGTTTAATCGATTTTATGAAAAAAATCGTGTTATCGGCGATGAGCGACAAGCAGAACGGCTTCAATTAGTTAGTATGTATCGTGATGTATTAGCCAGAGGTCTTATGCTCCTTGGTATCACAGCTCCTACAAGTATGTAATGTAATATACTTGACATATTTCATATTGTATGTTAATATGAAACTATACCCAAATTGAAAGGGTGGAAAAGGAGATATTAGTGTATGAACAGTCCACTACAACAAGTTAAATTCGGTGCTTTGGTAGCTTTGATGGCTACCAGTACTATCGGTAGCCTTGTAACTACTACTCGTGTCAACGCATTGGTTGACTGTAGTAACGATGCAGTTATCCGCTGTGGCGTAACGTACTCTACCCAGGGTGAGAGTAAGGCGGAGATAATCAGAAGTATCCAGACGTCACCTGGTTTGTATAAAATTTCGGTTGCAGCTAAGGATTATCTGCGTAATCACGAGGGTTCAGTCAACATTGCTCAGGGCATATTGTACGCCAATGGCAATATCACAATAGGCAACGAAGTAGTAGCCAAGGAGTCAAAAACATACGGCAGGGAATTCCGTGAAGATCGCACAGCAGTTGTTGATCAGAATAACACCTATTATCGTGGCGATGCCAGAGTCTTTGTCAATCCTGATGAAGGCAGCCCAGTCTATGTCGCATTGACTAGCAATGGTGAATATATTGCATCAGTGTTTCAAGCATGCGGCAATCCAGTGGATGCTGTAGCCGTTAAACAGCCAACTCCTCCAAAACCTGAAACCCCGAAACCAGCTCCAGAAGCCCCGATTGTATCGGTTGTACATGTTGAAACTCCAGCTCCAGCTACGAAGGTTGTGACGCCAGTAGTTCAGCCAGTAACCGAATCACCAAAAGCGATTGCAAGTACTGGTCCTAGCGACATAATCATCAAAACGCTTAGTCTCGGTACTGCGTCAAGTGTGTTGATGTATGCATTTGCCTTGCTACGTCGCAATAGCTAACCTGTCCACGGGCTATAGCACATCTAAACTGCGCCTCTTTTTTAAAAGAGGCGCAGTTGATTTGTGAGTGACGGGGATGTACAATATTTGTCATGTCAAAGGCAATGCAACAACTAGGTTTGATTATTATCCTATTTGATGCGCCCTCGGCAGGCTAGATTCTTTCTGGATAGCAATCACCGCCGAGGAACCACCTCGGCGTTTTTGTTTTCTAGGGGGACACTTTACAACCAGACAAGGAGAATCGAGCGACATGGCACAGGATCCAAAGACCGGTATATTAAATCTGGTCAAGAGAAAGGGGTCCGTTACGATCCGACCGAACGATCTGGCTCGTGAGGCGAAGCTCTCAGGTTGCAATCACGTCAAGGTCAATGAGGCTCTGGATGCTCTAGTACGTGCGGGCAAGATTACGCGATCGGTTGATCAGCAAACCGGACGTATCACCCTCCGCTCGGCCAATATCCGGTCGTAACAGTGCAGCATGAGGGATAGTAGGATTATCCTCGGAACTTCCTCATTTCTTCTTGAGTGGGCGAGCGGCGTAACATGCCGCCGCCCGCTCAAGAACACTCCTCCTT
The DNA here is from genome assembly GCA_964535835.1 of uncultured Candidatus Saccharibacteria bacterium. Taxonomy (GTDB): domain Bacteria; phylum Patescibacteriota; class Saccharimonadia; order Saccharimonadales; family Saccharimonadaceae; genus JAPUDQ01. Next base: position 4,067 of record CAZHUZ010000039.1, read on the forward strand.
GTCTTTTTTCTAAATTACGGTATAATTTCATCATTAACAGAGGTAACCCGTCAGTCGACGGACAAAAAGGGAGAGATACGATTATGGCTACAAAAAAGCCTGTTAAGAAAGCAACTAAATCGGCTGCAGCAAGCGCAGCAGAGGCAAAGAGAGCAGCAGTCAATGCTCGTGCTGCAGCAGCTAAAGCACGTGTTG
>CAZHUZ010000040.1:0-3981 GCA_964535835.1 uncultured Candidatus Saccharibacteria bacterium
GCAGAATCTTTCTCTGCATCAACACGCTTACGATAATTTTCAAAATCCGCTCTCACTCGTTGCAAATCCTGAGTCAATTCACCAATCTGTTGCTCAAGTTCGATATATTTATTATCCTTTTTCGCAGGCTTTTTTCCTTCTTCTTTCATCATTCTTCTTTCTCTTTATAGTACTTCCTCTAGCATCGCGCCGGTATGACGAACGAGACGCATCACTCTGGCATAATCTTGTCGCGTCGGTCCTAGTACCCCAATATAGCTCCGATCACTATAGGGCGAGCGAAAACGACTAATAATCAGGCTCGCTTCCGAACTCTTACCGATAGGGTTCTCTGCACCGATAAATACATTGAGCGGTTCATTAGGTGCGGCTTCACGCAACCATGGTTCAAGATTATCGAGCAGTCTCGCGACTTGTTGTACATTGTGATTACTACTCATGAATTCAGGTTGTGAAAAAAGGTTCGCCATGCCACTCATGTAGAGTTGATCGCCAATTGTAGCAAGACCTAAATTGTGCGTAAGATCGACCAGGCTATCAACTGCGCTACGTATAGCGCGATCAGTTCTATCACCATGCGTCGCAACACGAGCATCGATGGCATGAGCTCCCCGCTCGATAGATGTTATGTCTTTTTCAAAGTCTTTCTCATTGATTTGATTTACGTAATAACGGTAACCCTTGTCTGTTGGAATCCGCCCAGCGCTCGTGTGTGGCTGAGAGATATACCCCGCCGCTTCGAGATGTGCCATCTCACTCCGAATTGTGGCACTACTCACACCAAATAATTTTGCTAGGGTCACGCTACCTACTGGAGCAGCCACTTCGGCATATTGTTCGATAATTACACTGAGCAGTTTTGCTTGGCGTTGAGTCATACCTATAGTTTAGCCTAATTTAGCACTCCAAGTCAATGAGTGCTAATCTCGTTTTAGCATGACGGTAAATGCGTCAGCAGGGATGTCAACTTTTCCGAATCGCTTCATACGTTTCTTGCCTTTAGCCTGCTTGGCAAGAACTTTTTTCTTGCGTGAGACATCACCACCATATAATCCTGTCGTGACATCCTTGCGATAGGCACTGAGATCTTCTCGAGCGATAAATCGTGCGCCTATTGCTGCTTGTAAGGCAACTTGGAAATTCTGACGAGGTATAACCTCTTTGAGTTTTTTAGTGACCTCTCGACCGATTGCCTGTGATTCTGTTCTATGTGCCATGACCGATAGGGCATCAACCATCTCTCCCGCAACATAGAAATCAACTCTGACAAGATCTTCTGCACGATAATCATCCAATTCATAGTTGAAACTACCATACCCACTCGTAACACTTTTGAGTTGATCATAAAAATCAGTCAACAAATTCGCTAACGGCGCCTCAAAGCTGATCAAAGCCCTCTCGTCAATGTAACTCATATTTTTTTGTCGCCCACGTTTGGCAACAATTAGCTGTATAACCGCCCCAACATATTCCTGAGGCACGACGATTTCACCTCGTATCCATGGCTCTTTAATCTCCGCAACTTTGCTCACGTCTGGCAGCTCACTCGCGCTCTTGATATCAACCTGTTCGCCACTTGTCATCACCACCTCATAGTCAGTACTTGGATTTGTAACGACAAGGTCTAGATTGTACTCACGTTCTAACCGTTCACGGATGATATCCATATGGAGTAAGCCCAGAAAACCAATCCGTACTCCAAAGCCTAATACTGGTGAGTTTTCTGGCTCAAATTGCAATGCCGAATCACTGAGGCTTAATTTTTCAACAGCGTCTTTTAAATCTTGGTAATCTTCATTACTAACAGGGAAAAACCCTGCATAGACAAATGGTTTTACGAGTTTATAGCCAGGCAATGGGATATGTGCCGGAGATGTACGCACGGTTATCGTGTCTCCCACTCTTGCGTCGCGAGTTGTTTTGAGATTTGTCACAATGTAGCCAATTTCACCTGTAGCAATTGACGGCTCAGCTTTCATGGTAGGGCTAAGCGCCCCTACTTCCAGCGCTAGTCCATGGGCATTGGTAGCTAGCATCTGTAGATCATCACCTTTTTTGATCTCACCATCTACCACTCTCGTATAGAGAATTACCCCTCGATAATCATCGTAATAGCTATCAAATATCAACGCCCGTGTTGAAGCAGCTTGATCACCTGTCGGTGCGGGAATTTGCTCCACGATTGCATCGAGAACATCCGTAACTCCTTGGCCAGTTTTAGCACTAATTTTTATAATATCGTTTTCATCACACCCGAGAAGATTAATTACTTCGGCGCTTACTCTTGACACGTCAGATGCCGGTAAGTCAATTTTGTTGAGCACGGGTATGATATGCAGATTTGCTTCCATCGCCAGATAAACGTTGGCCAGCGTTTGCGCTTGGATACCTTGACTTGCATCAACAACCAATACTGCCCCTTCGCAAGCTTGCAAACTACGAGAAACTTCATAACTAAAGTCCACATGACCAGGCGTATCGATCAAATTAAGATCTATATCTTTGTACTTCATTCGCACCGGCGCTAGCTTGATAGTAATACCTTTTTCACGTTCGAGATCCATGCTATCAAGCAACTGTGACTTCATATCGCGTTTCTCAACTGTATGTGTGAGTTCGAGCATACGATCTGCAAGTGTGCTCTTGCCATGATCAATATGTGCAATGATACAAAAATTTCTAATCGATTGACTCATCGAGCGCCTCTAAATTGCGTGTACAGTACCTGCTGGAGCTTGGCGAGCACGACGTCAGCTTCACGAAGTTGCACCACCTTGCATAATGTTACATATACCGCCAACCCTACGACAACAATCAACGCAAATTTTGGAAATGTGGCAGCGAAACTTTGATCAGTGATCGCTAGCTCAAACATTTTGACCGTTTGGAAGGTAACAATACCCGTACCAGTTGCAGCAACAATCATACGCGCCATTGCTCGTCGCATTGATACATCAAATAATCCTTTGATACGGCGAGAAATGATGATGAACAATATACATACCTCTATAACAGAGACGATTGATTGCGCCCACGCCAGTCCGTAAATCCCCCAATTGAATTGCATCGTAAAGAGAACTGCTAATACTATGTTAAGTCCGATAGTAAAGATCGATATATTGAGTGGTGTCCGTGTATCTTGCTGGGCATAGAACGCTCGCGATGCAATATGATATACAGCGCGAAAAAGTATGGCAACGGTCAAAATACCCAATGTCGATGCCACGATCACATTACCGCCGTTGAACAAAAAGTTAGCCAAATAGCCTCGCGCAAAAAATGCTATGACAGCCGTCGGCAAAGCCAGCCATACAATAACTCTCAGAATGGTTTGTAACTCTTTTTTGAAAAGATCAGGTCGTCCTTGACTGAGCCTCTCCGTCATTTGCGGAAAAGCTGCTGTACTGATCGCAACACCGATTAATGTTACGGGAACCATATGAAGTGTCAGCGCTTGTTGATAAAACCGTATAGTACCCCGTGCCATACCCGATGCCAATGAGGTCTCTACAAGACTATTGATATAATCTATCCCTTGATCGAGCGATCGAGCAGGTAGTAGCCCCAAAACAGTTCGGAAGCCTTTGTTTTTCCATGCAATTTTAAATCGATAATCAAAGCCCATGCCGATAAGCCCTAGTGCACTGACAATGAGTTGCAAAATACTACCCAATACTACACCGAGTGCAACACCCATGATGCCACCCTCAAATAACTCCACGCCAAAGAGTGTGATGCCATTTGTAAATACGGTAATACCAATGATAATCCCAATATTGTAGATTAGCGGCGCAAGCGCAAAAAATGTAAAACGTCCAATAGCCTGTTGCATACTCGCGATAACACTAGCTACGGCAAATACAAATGGATTGATTGCGATGACACGCATCATACTCACCGCCAGTCCATGCCCGCTATCATCGAGACCTGGCCAAATCAGCCGTACTAATATATCTGCAAAGAGAATAATAATAATGCTCA
>CAZHUZ010000041.1:0-3529 GCA_964535835.1 uncultured Candidatus Saccharibacteria bacterium
ACTCCTGTAATAACTCACGTTGTTTTTTATTTAACTTCGTCGGTGTATCGACAATGACACTGACGATATGTGCACCTCGCGAGTTACCACGCAGATGCGGTACACCATGATTGCTAAGTTTAAAATCAGTGCCGCTCTGTGTACCGGCAGGAACTTTCATAGTTACGAGTCCATCAACGGTCTCTACATCAATCTCTGTGCCAAGTGCGGCATCAACCATACCAATATGTTCTTCACTCAATATGAGGTCGCCTTCACGAGTAAATTTCTTGTGTGGTTTAACGCGAAGATTGACATACAAATCACCTTTGGCACCACGAGCAACTGCTTCACCACGCTCACGTAAACGAATGGTTGCGCCATCATCAACACCAGCAGGAACCTTGATAGCAATGTCTTGTTTTTGTCGCTCAGTACCTTTACCCTTGCAGACGCTACAGACTTTTTCGGGAATTTTGCCACGTCCTTGACACTTTTCACACGGAACGGCCTGTTGGATTGCTCCAAAAATTGTATTCATGACACGAGTCTGCTGACCGGCGCCTTTGCAAACATCGCACGTCTTTAGTTCATAACCCGGCTCAACTGTTGTACCTTTACAATGAGTACATTCATCATCAAGAGTGACAGAAATATTTTTATCGGTACCAAAAACTGCCTCCTCAAATGTCAGATCTATATGTGTTTCTACATCACGTCCACGACGAGGGCTCTGTTGTTGACCCGCCGCACCGCCAAAAAACGATCCAAAAATGTCACCCAAGCCACCATCGCCAAAATTGAATTCAAAATGCTGACCATTTTGACCGCCACCAAATCCTTGAAATCCTTCAAAGGGATTACCAGCGCCATATCCGCCACCACCAGCGCCCCCCACGCCTGCATGACCAAATTGGTCATAGCGCTGGCGTTTTTGCTGGTCCTTTAGTACCTCATAGGCTTCGTTGATCTCTTTGAACTTCGTCTCATCGCCACCTTCTTTGTCGGGATGATGCTTGACGGCAAGCTTGCGAAACGCTTTCTTTATCTCATCTGCTGAAGCGCTCTTTTGTATCCCCAAAATTTCGTAATAATCACGTTTTGACATCTCTATCCAGTATAAAAAACTAGCACTCAAATGTAAAGAGTGCTAGTTATGTTGCACCAACAGAGCAACCGAGAGTACAATAAGATCTATACGGGGATAAAAGGTCACTATGACACAAAAAATATTAGACTATTTACGAACTAATTCTCGCTCTGATATGATGGCGGCGCTCGTCGTCACGGCGATCGCCGTACCTGAATCATTGGCCTTTGCGGCTATCGTCGGACTTCCTCTCCAAACAGGTCTTTATACCGCATTGTTTGCCCCGATTGTCTTTGCCGTATTTGCCTCAACAAAGCGTTTAATCGTCGGCGCAGACTCAGCCACTGCTGCCTTGGTCGCAGCAGGTGCCGGTGTACTGGCGGGGTCATATAGCCATAGTGATGCCATCATTTTGCTAGGCATAGCAACCGGAATAATCCTTGCATTACTATCAATTTTCCGTTTTGGATTCTTGGCTGACCTGATATCGCGGCCAGTTCTTATTGGCTTCTTTGCCGGTATCGGTATACAACTTATCGTACATAAGTTACCCGAGATGCTACGAGTGGAAACATCTGGTACTGTTCTCCACCAGCTACAAGATCTTCCATTCCAGCTGCCAAATACACATCTGTTATCGCTCTTGCTTGCGCTTATCGTCATTGTGTTTAGTTTGTTTCTTCCCAAAAAATACCCAAGAATTCTCATTGGACTCGTCATCGCAACATCACTATCTGTCATAATCGATGCCGAAAAATACGGCGTCTCCTTGGTTGGAGCAATCCCGAGTGGGCTACCCGGGCTATCGCTACCCCCTCTCACACTTGATGCATTTTTCCTCCTGGTGCCGACCGCGCTTTCTATCGCACTTGTAATCCTTGCTCAAAGCTCAGCAGTTATACGATCTCAAGCCGCTGACCACGATGAGAAAGTAAACATAAATAAAGATCTGCTCGCACTGGGCGCTGCAAACATCACCTCAGCCCTCACCCAAGGATTTGCGTTAAATGGTAGTCCGCCTCGATCAATAGCCGCCGAACATTCCGGTGGCAAAACTCAAATGGTCAACGTCTTCATGTCAATACTCATCGGAGCCATCCTACTATTTGGAACTGGTCTCTTTACCTACATACCCCTACCAGCACTTGCCGCTGTCATATTTGTCGTCGGGCTACATCTGATACGTATCCCTGAGTTAAGACAGATAGGGTCAACTCATCCAAACGAATTTGCGATTGCCATCATAGCAATGTTAGGCGTCGCACTGTTTGGCGTACGACAGGGTGTCATCATTGCAGTCGTTATCTCGCTCATGGAACGTTTGCGTCGCCAATATCATCCACGCGATGAGGTTCTTTTACGAGACGATACCCTTTCAGAATGGGGTCAAGAGCGTATTGATCCTCATCATCGACATACTTCACGGCCGCGGGGACTCCTCGTCTACGCCCATGATGGCCCATTATTTTTTGACAACGTTGAATATTTTATTGAACGCGTGAGCAGTGCTATCAAGAGCGCAAAAGAACCTGTCGATACCGTCATTATCGATGCAGGTGCAATTGACGCGATTGATTACACCGCCGTACGCGGCATCAAGAGATTACATGATCAGCTACATGCAGATGAAATACGTCTTGGGTTTGCCCACGTATCACCTGCGCTACATAAACAATTCAGTGAATTTGGCATACGTGAACTAATCGGCGAAACTATGATTTTCTCTACGCTGAATTCCGCCATAATCAATAATCCAAATTCACGTCGCACGACAATCGAGATGGTCAAACGACTCGACGTACCAAAAAACAGTTATGTAGTCATCGGTGGCGGGGTCATGGAAACACTTGGACTCCGTGAAGCGCATGATGTTGATATGGTCGTCAGTGAATCACTCTACAAAAAATACCGTGACAAAAAACAGTGGAAGGAGTTCGTTCATGATGACGGTAAACGAGTTTTGTCACACAATGGCTACCATATGATGCAGACATGGATGGGGCGTGACCTTGCACGGCTTCGTAAAGACGCGTTTATCAAAGATGACGTCGTATTTATGAGCGTTGCCCAACTTATCGCATGCAAAAGACGCCTTGGTCGCAACAAGGACAAATCAGACCTTGCACTGCTCGAAAAATACAAACAGACGCAAACATAGCTATTTTCGAGCTATAATAATGCTATGAAATATGAAGGAACCAAACTAGCGGATTTTGAACCCCGCGACCAAGTAACTGAGCTAGAAATTATTGATAAAGAAATCGGCACAGGCGACGAAGTTTCGCCCGGAGCAACAGTCACCGCACATTATACGGGCGCACTCTGCAAAAATGGCATCATCTTTCAAAGCTCGCATGATTTTGGCGATGCAATCAGCTTTCCTCTCGATGGCGTGATCAAAGGATGGCAACAAGGCGTACCAGGCATGAAGGTCGGCGGCTGGAGACGGCTCATCATCCC
>CAZHUZ010000042.1:0-3105 GCA_964535835.1 uncultured Candidatus Saccharibacteria bacterium
CGATGAGGTTTTCGACTGTGCGCTGCACGACGCGGCGCATTGGACGTGCGCCAAACTTTGGATCGTAGCCTATCGACGCAAGCTTGCTCGTGGCTTCCGGATCGAGTTGCACTGAAATTTTTTGTGGTTCTAGGGTTTTGTTGACGCCAGCGATGATGAGGGCAACAACCTGTCCTAACTCATCTTGGGTGAGCGGGCGGAAGAGAACAATTTCATCAAAACGATTGAGAAATTCGGGGCGAAATTGCTGTGTATCTATAAGCCGTGTGACAAATTGTTGCTCGACTTGTTCCAAATCGTAACCTTTGTCAATCAATTCACGAATAGTATCAGCACCTGCATTACTCGTTGCAATCACAATCGCATCACGAAAACTGACTTCGCGATTGTTGATATCGCGCAGAATACCTTCATCAAGTAACTGTAGCAATGTCGTCAAGACTTGGGGGTGGGCTTTTTCAATCTCATCCAGCAGCACGACGGAAAACGGTTGCTTCATTATCTGTGCAGTGAGGCTATGCGGATCAGTTGCGCCATCAGAGATCAGACGTGAGACATCTTCTGAGCGAACATACTCGTTGAGATCAAGGCGCACCAGTCGATCTTCGCCACCGAAGTACACAGCCGCCAATGCCTTGCTCAGTTCAGTTTTTCCCACTCCAGTAGGCCCAAGAAACAGAAAAGTGCCGATCGGTCGTGCCTCGTTACGTACACCCGCCCGAGCACGGCGCAATGCGTCGCTCACCACGCCAACCGCACGCGTCTGATTGATCATACGCTCATGAATCAATTGCTCTAGGTTGAGGAGCTTATCTTTTTCTTCGCTATTATCCACTCTACCGATTTTCACCCCACTGGTTTCCTCGATCGTACGAGCAACTGAGCCAGCAGTAACGATACCATTTTCTGCATACGCAGCCGCCTGCTCAAGTAATCGAACTGACTTGCCGGGCTGCGACAAATCGTGCATATATCGTTCTGACAACCGATACGCTTCTTTGAGTGATTGGTACATATAGGTAACCTTGCGATTAAACTCTGTAACAATCAATTGATCTTGCATCACCATCAAGCTCTCTATTTCGCTAGCCGGCGGTATACTGAGGCGGTTGAGGATTGATGAAAGATTTGGATTACGCTCAGAAATTTGCAAATAACGCTGTTCATCCATCGTCAATATCATACGGATACCACCACCTTCGAGTACCGGCAACAAGATCGAGCTCAGATCGACCGAGCCTGGTCTGTCTTCTAAAAATAATTGCGCGTCATCAAGACAGAGTATGATATTTTTTGCTTTATACGCCTCAACCAATAGTTGATTGACCAACTGTTCGAGCTCACTACGTGAATGGGCAGCACTAATAATCGAGCTCGGATCCAGACTGATAACCTGACGAAATTTGAGACTATTTGGCACTTTACCATCTGCTGCCAAGAGGCTCTCTGCAAAAGCATGAACAATCGTGCTCTTACCTGCTCCTAACGGACCGATGAGGGCAACATTTTGCTTGCCGCCGCTACTAAATGTATCCTGAAGATATTGGAGTGCATTGGCATGAGAGTCAAGTCTCACATGCAACAAACCACCATGCGATACACGATCGCTTATATTGACCCCAAAACGATTGAGCGTATTTGCATACCCAAAACTCCAATCTCTCGCTATACCACCGGTACGTTTTGGTTTCTTACCATCAGTAATCAATTGCGATAATCTCTCATACCAACGCACTCCCTGTATGAGATCATCTTCGTCAATTTGCAAATGCGGCAGGAGCTGCAAAAGTTGTGGCTGAGTTTTGCATAATGCGGCAATTATCATACCTCCAGTGATATAAGATGATCCGACACTTGTTTTAATAGCGGCCGCTTGCTCCATAACAACCAAGCCCGCAGTACTATCCGCTGAACTCATATCTTTGACAAAATTAGGCGAGATACCAAAGCGAGCTGCAAAAAATTGCCCGCTACGGACACCCATAGCCGCCACTGCCAGCTGCTTAGGCGATGGTGAATTACTGAGATGCGCAAGCATAGATGATTCGGCGCTATCATCAAAATTAGAGCCGGAAGCTGGTGCAAGATCACGCAAGCCATAGTTTACCCACTCGGCAATTATGAGTGGAAGCACAGCGCACCCCCCTATTAACCATCCAACTGCGTGACCGCTAAATAACAAGACAATTGCCAGCGTCGTAAAAGCAAATCCTAATCCAATGAGGCCATACAAGATTGGCTGAGAAAAAATGAGATTGAGTCGAGCCCTTTTGGCACGATAGCTATGATAATTAAATGTCATGATACTGGCACCCACCCTATTGTCATGGCGATAAACCCTATCAACGGGCTAAATGGCAGTAGCGGCCATACCATTAATTGCACAATACTCAAAAAACCAACCACAATCACCGCAATCACACCGATGAGCAATATTACCGTTCGTAACATTGCCCCGATACATCGTGACACGATCTTGTCAACAATCGCCTGAAGCTGCACACCGATGGGGCCCTGGACACTGCCTGCCGAAATCTGACGAAACGGCGAAAACCATGTTCTTAACAAAAGATTAAACGAAAATGTATCGAGCAACCCCACCATACGGCTAGAGACTCGAGAAACTTGACGCTTCCACCCTTCGCTGTACCACCACGAAAAAAATGCCATAAGCATAACAATATTGTAGTCGGTAAATAGTAAATGGTAAATGGGCGAGGTATAATAGTCAGATATGATTCCACATAAACATGTCGTCACTATCGGCAAGGCTATCAGGCATGCAAGTCGCTTGCGTGGCGGTAGTGGCTCAGCCCTACCCGGGCTAGTGATCGAAAAACTCGATCCAAAGTTTGCAGCGCGCGTCCTGAGTGAATTGCCCCAAGGCGTCGTCATTATCACCGGAACCAACGGCAAGACAACCACGACAAAAATCGTTTGCAAATTACTGACCGATCATGGCTACAAAGTGTTTACTAATCGTACTGGCAGTAACTTTACGCGGGGCATCATCGCAAGCATCCTTGCGGAAACTAACCACACTGGTATGCTTGATGCCGATATAGCCGTCCTCGAACTCGATGAGGCGTACGCAGCACATTTTGT
>CAZHUZ010000043.1:0-2992 GCA_964535835.1 uncultured Candidatus Saccharibacteria bacterium
TTTAATCCACTTTTGGCAGCAATCTTCATCATCGTCTATATTATCTCGTATTTCCTCAAGTCGATTGCTATGGCTATCAGGACGGTGCAGGGCTATAACACCCTGCAACGAGCTCAGCGAATTGACTGGGCGCAGCGCCTACGGGATCTGGCAGATCCGCTCAAAGCACTTGAGCGGGGTGTCAGTAGCAAACCACATCGTCAAAACCTCGAGCAACTCATCAGAACAATCAATCATAAAAAGCCTACTGATATATTTAATGCTGTAATTATCGCAATATACAACGAAGGCATTGATGTACTCGAGCCTACTATGCAAGCGATTCTCAATAGTGATTATGACACCAAGCGACTCATAATGGTTATCGGCTATGAGGGTCGTGATGGGGCGCAGGCCAAGGGGACGTGTGAATATATCTATGAAAAATACCGTAGCGCTTTTCACAAGATGATTATCATCGAGCACCCTAGCGATATCCCTCATGAAGTAAAGGGTAAGGGCCCAAATATCACCTATGCAGGACATGAGCTTCATCGCTATATTAAGCAACAAAACATTGATCCAGAAGATGTTATTGTTACAACATTAGATTGTGATAATCGTCCGCACAAGAGCTATTTTGCCTACTTGACCTATGAGTACATCATCCACCCCGATCCACGTCATGCCTCGTTTCAGCCGTTGACGCTTTTTCTCAATAATATCTGGGATGTGCCAGCTCCGATGCGGGTAGTTGCGACAGGTAACTCATTTTGGAATATAGTAGTCAGTCAGCGACCACATATGCTCCGCAACTTTGCTTCTCATTCGCAGAGTATGGCAGCGTTGATCGATATGGATTTTTGGAGTGTACGCACCATTGTCGAAGATGGGCATCAGTTCTGGCGCAGCTATTTCCGTTTTGATGGCAATTATAGTGTCGTACCGCTCTATATTCCGATATATCAAGACGCAGTGCTGTCAGATACCTACAAAAAGACGCTTATTGAACAATTCAAACAGGTTCGTCGCTGGGCGTACGGCGCTTCGGATATCGCTTATGTTGCAACTAGATTCTTTCGTCGTGATCGGACGGTGCCGTTTTGGGACGGTATGGCAAAGTTTATTCGCTTGGTTGAAGGGCACGTCAGTTGGGCATCATCGGCGATTATTATCCTGGTAGGGGCGTTTGGGCCTCTCCTGATAAATCCTGACGCTGCGAGAAGTGTCGCTGCTCATCAATTACCTGAAATCGTCAGCCGTATACAACAGATAGCAATGATTGGACTTTTCGTCTCGATATTTGTTGCATTTCGTATGCTACCACCACGTCCGGAGCGCTATAAACGTCACCGTAATATATGGTTACTCATCCAATGGGTGCTTATGCCAGTTACAAGTATCATCTATGGCTCTGCAGCAGCGCTAGTATCACAGACACGGCTACTTCTTGGAAAGTACTTTGAGGTCTTCGACGTGACAGACAAAGCCGTCATCAGAGACGACGGTACGCGCGTTCGCTAGTTTAGGAGGAGATCATGCTTGAGGGCATACAACATACCCGTGCGGCGGTCATAGGCAGTTAGTGTTTCATGGGTGACGATAGCTATTGTTGTGGTCGTGAGGAGACCATCCTGATGAGTCGCTAGTATCTTTTGCGTAATTGTCTCGGCCAGTGCATGGGCTATGTCGCCACAGTCCGGCTTATTTTCTCCTAGTGCATCAACAATCGAGATCATCAAGCGCCATATACTGTACGAGCTCGTATGATCACCACTGTGCACGCGCGGCAGCTCTTGTGTAGCCAGGGTCTCGTAGGTAGTGACGGTCGCGAGGCATTGCTGGCACTCACGGCGGCGCCATACGCGGGGTGATTGTTTGCTACTACGCGAATTAGTGACTCGTGTTGTAGGGTGATGACAAAATAGACATACCATATCAATATATTGACATACCTCTATTTAAAATGCTAGTGGATAACACGTGTAAAACATGTTTTATAGAGTCATGAACATGAAATTACCCACTCCTGTGAGCGGGTAATTTCTGTACAGGTTGGTCTAGCTCTTGCGCTGGACCGCACTTTTGCTACGTGGCGCTGTCTCTAAAGGGACAGATTCGTAGAAAAGGGCGAACTTTTCGAGTTCTGATTTATTTGTATGGTTACCTGTACTGTGTGTATTGGTGGTAGCCATGAACATATAGTAGCACACTGTTATTATTATGTCAAGAGATGCTTATGCTTATCAATATGCATGTAGTGATATAACGTTTATGTATTTATGTGAAAATACCACGTGGAAAAAGGGTGGATAGAGTAGAGTAACAGATACAAAAACACGCTCTACTTGAGAGCGTGTTTTTGTAGGTGAGGCTAGCGGTCAAGCTAGTTTTTGTTTTGTTCTTTTTCGAGCTTGATGTTTTTTACGACTTGGCTGTCATCTTTGAGGTTCTCCCAAAAGAGAACTTGGCTGCGCTCAACATACATCATGTCCTCAGGCCCATGGAGCTCTTTGCCGAGCTTGGTGAGCTGTAATTGTGTATTGCTGGCCTCGTCTTTTTTCTCTTGATTCTGGACGCCTTGTTGTAGATAGTAGATGTCCTTCATCGTGACAGTGTCAGCCGTCATGCCAATTATTTTGCCAAAATATACCTGCCCATTTGTCAAAAACAACGCTTGGTATTTACCAGATGAAACAGCTGGCGCCGATGTGGAGGCGCCAAGTACGCCACTCGAATTACCAAAACTTGCAGCACCTTTGGCTGCCAGCCCGAGTACGCCTATCGCTAATACTGCCGCCATGCCATAAAGAACACGGCGATTTTTTAATGGTGATGCTTTTGATCGCGGTGCTTCTGCGTGCGTATAGGATTGTACCGGAGCAGTAGCAACAGGGGGCGTCTCATGACGCGGCTGCGAATGCAAACGCTGTTGTGATCGTAGATCCATATCTCCCTCACTTTTATATTAGTAACCTTATGGTTATTGTAATATATTTTTCATAAAAAAGCT